>JAFRNP010000061.1 GCA_017430145.1 Clostridia bacterium | reverse complement strand
TGCATACGGAGCAGGTGTAGTATTCCACGTTGCCTTCGGCGGTACAGGTGGCGGCTTTCGCGGCGGTTTTTGTCAGCTTGTGCCCGGTGGCTTTCACCGTCACGTTTGTGATCGCCTTAGTACCCTTGGCGTCGGAGAAAGTCTTTTTGCATACGGAACAGGTGTAGTATTCCACGTTGCCTTCGGCTGTACAGGTGGCGGCTTTCGCGGCGGTTTTTGTCAGCTTGTGCCCGGTGGCTTTCACCGTCACGTCTGTGATCGCTTTAGTACCCTTGACATCGGAGAAAGTCTGTTTGCATACGGAGCAGGTGTAATACTCTACATTCCCTGCCGTGGTACAGGTGACAGGAACTGCGTTAGTTTTGACAAGTTGATGACCTACAGCAGGAATGATTTCTTCTTTTTCCTGATGGCAGTTTCTACAAATATAATGAATGATTCCATCTTTTGTACAGATCGCCTGTTCTCTGTTCAATTCATAGAATTGATGTTCAACAGGAGAAATCTCTGAAACAGACGGACATCCACATTTTTTGCAGTAAGAGACCGCGTAACCTTCTGTACATAAAGGATGTTTTTCCGCTATTTCATAGTCACAGTTTTTACATTTTTCAATATATGTATCGACCTGATAGTTTGAATATCCGTCAAAACAACCCTCTGCAAATATCTTGAGTCCTTTTTTGTAAAGGTAAAACAGTGCATCCTCTGTTAACGGACCGTCCATAATAATCGCCTCAAGAGAATCACACGAATAGTAGGTGTGATTATATGCATTAGAATCATATTCTAAGCCGGATTTGATTTTGAGGAAGCGAAGGTTCTCACATTTTTCACAGTATACGGTTGTATCTGTCAAAACAGAAGCGTCAAGATATACCAATTTTTTTGATGAGATCTTTGTGCGTGTTATGGAATCCACAGATCTTTCAAGTGACCTAACTGTACTGGGGATCGCATAATAAAATGCGGGATTTGCCATAGGATAAACCAATAATTCCGTCTGATCCTTATTAAAAAGAACCCCATCAGAATCGCTGGAAAAGAACGGGTTACCTTCGGCGACTTCAATTCTTTCCAATCTTTCACAATTATTGAATGCTGATTTTTCAATTTTTTCCAAACTGGCGGGCAAATACAAATATCTGACATAGCCGTTTTCCAAGGCAGATTCCTCTATCGTTTTCAAGCCATTATTGAGAATCAGACTATGGACAGATGAACCTTTCATTGCTTCTTGTCGAATGATCTGAACACTGTCCGGAAGCACGTAAGAATCGACGTTTCCTTTAAATTGAAGCAGAACCGTTTTGTCATGGTTAAATAAGCTGCCGTTTTCATCTGAGCAATAATAGGGATTATCCTGTGCGACTTTTATTCTGCGTATAGCTCCGGAGCCAAATGATCTCCTCCAATATCTGTCAAAAACCATCTCGCCACTAGCGAAAGCCGCAATCCCTATTTCTTCCACGCTTGCAGGAATGAACACCTCCTGCGCCATTGTCGCTTCAAATGCATGCGCTCCGATAATCCGGGTCGAATTTCCAAGCTTGTAGTCTTTAAGTGAGTCACAATGAAAGAATGCTTTGTCGTATATTTCTGTCACAGCTTCCAGATTGATCGAGGACAAATTGTCACACCATGCAAAAGCTTCACCATAAATAGTTTTAATGGTGTTCGGGAGAATTGCTTTCTCTAATTCGATGCACCCAGAAAAAGCTCCGCCCCAAATTACATCCAAACCGGATCCCAACTGAACGCTTTTTATCAGGTTTCCGCGAAAAGCAGATGCGCCCAACATTTTCAGAGATTCGGGAAGGGTTAAGTCTCCCGTCAACCCACAGCTTTCAAACGCACTTGGACCGATTATAGTAATATTATTTCCAAGATCGACTTTTTCAAGATTTAAACACTGTTTGAACGCTTCTTTTCCGATCTCTGTTACGGAATCAGGAAAACTGATTTCGCGCAAATTGATATTTTCATTAAAAGCGTTATGCAGTATTTTCCAGGTTCCTTCCCGGATCTTATAAGTTCCTGTGTACGCAGGATCTGCACTTATGAGAATATTATCAAAATATGTACATCCGTCTGAGGATGACAGATGTTTTTTTACATACTCTGTATTCTCAAAAGAATCTGCATCGAAATCGACTGATCTGGACAAATTTATTTTTTCAAGACCGCTATCTAAAAAGGCGCATGAACCAATCGTTTCAAATCCGTCCGGCAGTATCATTTCATGAAGAGACGTACATCCGGAAAACGCATATCTGCCTATACTTTTTAAGGTATCCGGGAGTTGAATCTCACAAAGAGCCGTACACCCGGAAAACGCATAGGCGCCGATGGAAACCATTGTTGAAGAAAGTTTAATCTCACGAAGAGACGTACACCCGGAAAAAGCATAGCTACCAATGGAATCCACTGATGAAGGAATGGAAATGGATTCAATGCGATTACAGTTAACAAACGAATTCTCGGCTATTCCGGTTATTCCCTCTGAAATAATAACATTGATGACGTATTCGGGATAGTTAGCCCATGAATAAATACCTGTTCTTCCGGCTTCTTGTTGAAAGTCAGCTTCTCTCCAAAACTCATAAAAGTGGTTGAAATGGTCTTTGTTCAGCGTTTTCCAAAGCCTGCCCTTCCCGCTGATTATCAACGTTCCGTTTTCATATATCGTATAATAAGCGTAAGGACCACACTGAAAAGTATATGAAGTCGATGACGCTTGCAGTGCAATAACAAATTCCGTCGATCCTCCCATAGCCAAACATTTTACATTCTGCTGCCCTGTTTTGGTTGGATCATAACCGCTGATATATTCTTCTACTACCGGATAAAAACAGGCTCCATGAACGGAACAGATACCTTTCAGCATAATGCCGAGTTTTTCCACGTCTGTTCCGACAGACGCATCTTCGGGAACATCAACTACAGTGAATGAGGTTACGTTACAGTTTGATCCCATAAAATTCTGTGTCCATCCTTTACACTCCGCATTGTAGCCTACTCCTATGTGTGTAAACTTCTCGTTAAGAATATTAGCACGATGTCCGTCAGAATTCATCCAACTGTTCATTACCTCTTCAGCAGTATCCTGCCCTTTTGCAATGTTTTCTCCCAAAGCAGTATAATCAAGTGAAAGATCATACGCAGTGGAAAAATCCTTTCCATCCGGACGAGTATGCGAATAAGACGCGGATAGCTCCTTTGCACGCGTATTCGCCGTGTTTTGTAATGAAAGCATAATTCCCAAAGGATTTAATCCCGCTTTACTGCGCTCTTTGTTTACTAACTGTATTACCCTGTACGCTTCAACAGACAATCCAAGTTCTTTCATCGTATTGCTTTCTGAGGCAACAGATGAAACTGAAGATGATTCTGCTCTGGCAGAAAATGAGAAGGAATCGATTGAGAAAATGACCCCGAGCTGTATCGTCGAAATAACAAGCATAATCGTAAGAAAAACGGATACAAACTGTTTACCTGCTTTATACATATTTTGAACCTCCTCATATAGTTGTTTCAGACGATTCGACACATAAACAACCCAAGTTTCCATACTAAAGAACCGTAAACGACATTTTTGAATATGTTGATATATTCAAAACCAGTTATTAAAAACAGATAAAAGCACAACGTTCCCCTACTTTGCTCTCAAACCGCAGGCACACGGTTTTGCCGACGGGGTCGTTTTCAAAGGCGACCGCTTCGCCGTCGACCGTGGCTGACGCGACCGGCTGCCCGACGCGCAGGCGCAGGTACGCCGTAAAGTCTGCGGCGCCGGAGACTTTCAGTTTAAGGCCGTTTTCCGTTTGCTCCATGGCGTTGACGCGCACGGAGGAGCCGACGATCTCGGTCTCGTCTGCTCTGGTCAGGTCAAACAGCAGCGCCTTTTCACCGGGGCGCAGGGTCTTTTCGGTAACGACCGCAAAATCCGGCGCGAACAGGTCCGCGTAAACGCCTTTGACCGTCAGCGGCTCGTCGCTGACGCTCTCATCCATCACGGCGGCGATCAGGTGTTTGCCGCGCCGCATGGTCAGGCGGTTCGTAAAGGCGTATTCCCTGCCCGCCTTGTCCAAAACCGCGCCGAAAAAGGCGCGCCAGAGGTCGGCGTTCTCTTTGGAAAAGCTGAGCTTTGCCGGGGACGTTTTCCACACGGCGGCGGTCCCTTTTAGGCAAGTAAAGATCTCCTGCTCCTTTTCGGGAGAGACGCCCAGCATCTCAAACAGGTGCTCCGCCGCGGTGGGGTATTTACCGGTCCACCAGCTTCTGACGTTGTGGAAGGGATCGAAGCCGTCTCCCACGTAGATCAGCGTGCCGCCCTGCATGACCCACCGGGCGATCGCGGCGTTCATATCGGGATAATCGGGCTTCATATACTCGTAGCTCATGATGAGCACGTCGTAATCGTCCAGATACCCGGCGTACCGGCGGGCGTTATCCAGCAGCACCGGGCGCACGGGGATCCCGTACTTCACCAGCGGCATCGCGAGGCCGTAAAACGCCGGGAAGGCGGCGTCGGACATAAATTTCAGCATCAGTTCCCGGTTTTCGCCGCCCTTTTCGACCAGCCCGGTTCTGAACGCTTCGATCTCCTCGTCGCCGGTCACCAGCACCGTACCGGTCTTCTGCTCGATGGGGCCGGAAAACTCGCTGTCCGGGTATTCGCGCTGGTAAAGCTGGGCGTCCGCCATGAGAATGCCCACACGTAAGCCCGTCTGCTCGGCGTTTTCGACCGTGCCGAGCGTCTGGAAGGTATTGTTGAGCAGCGTTTTGTAAACGTCCGGGATCGGCAGGCCGTCGGGGAAATTGCGGGGATATTTTTCACGGAAGATCCTGTCCGGCCACGGGCAGATCTCGTAGGTGTTGATCTTCGGGTGCAAAAGCGACGCCGCCACCGTGCAGAAGTAGTTTTCGCGGTAGTCGTCCCAGTCAAAACGCGGGTTGTCCTCAATGGGGTCGTGCAAAAACCACATCTTTCTGCCGGTGCCCTTCACCAGCTCCTGCATCACGCCGTACTCCAGATACGCGGTCTCAAAGGTCCGCTCGGCGTAGACGCCCTGGTACCAGTTCTTCTCTCTTGCGGTGCCGGTCCAGACCTGGGCGATGCAGCCGTCCACACACGGGATATCCGCCAGGCGCCCCTCGGGACTGACGATCTTCCACTGGGTATAATTGAGCAGGCTGTGGGTGGGCACGTAAAAGCGCACCGCTTTCCCGTACTTTTTGATGGAGTATTCTTTCAGCGCGGCGCTGACCCGCTCGATGGTGCGGGTGTACAGGTACGCCTTGAGCTTTGCGCACTTGTAGCGGGCGTCCACGCTCTCATGGGGCGGGCTCCAGGGGGTTTTATAATAGGCAAAAAACTCCCGTTTGAACGCCTCGCTGTAGCCGGCGCGGTCCCAGAACTCCGGTTCCTCCACGTGGATCGCCTCCACGCCCAGGTCCACCGCCTGTTTGAGCTGCGCGGTGATATAATCGGCAAAGGAGACCGTGGGCACCATATACGGCACCTTGGGTGAGTGCAGGATTTGGTTGCCGTTGCGGTCGGTCTGCGCCTCGTCCCAGTGGGTCTCGCCGTCAAAGTCACCGTCGAGGTAATCGAGGTAATGCCCCCAGGAGATCCCCGTCATCAGATGCACCACGTACCCGCGTTCACGGTAGCCTTTGATCCTCTCTGCCGTACTTGCGTCCATACGGTAGACCATGGCGAAGTCATTTTGAAAATCAACGATGTCGCTTGCGGGCAGCCCGTTCTGGAAACCGGTCCGCTCCTCGCTTCTGTCTCTGATAAAAGCCATTGCCGTTTTCTGCGGACGAAAGCCGCAGTTCTCCTTTCCGCTTTTCCTGATCTTATCGAAATCTTACCGGTCTGCGTCAGTTGGTCCTGCCGAGATACTCTTCAAGGCACTGTCCGCTTTCAGCCATCTCCGCGGCGGCCTGGACGCCGACGTAGCGCCAGTGCCACGGCGCTGCCGAGACCATGGTGATCTCCTCTTTTTCTTTGGTGTAACGCTCGATAAAGCCGTATTCCCCGGCGTGGGCACAGAGCCACGCGTACACGGGGGAATCGGCAAAGCTCCCGTCAAACCAGCCCAGATCCACGGCGATCCCGAGGTTATTCTCGCTGCAGCCCGCGGGCAGCACGGTATACGCCGCCTCTGCCGCCGCCGCGGCGGCGTCCATGCCCTTTGCGGTCAGACGGTCCGTTTCGGCTGCAAACATCTCCGCCTGCCGTTCAAGGGAAATATAGCCTGCCGCGATCGTCAGCTGTACGCCGTCCGCCTTTGCCGCCGCCGCCATCTGCCGGAAAACGTCAGAGACGCGCGCGTCCAGCTTGCACGCGGAATCCTCCAGCGGCGCCGTCAGCGTCGGTTTATAGGTCTCGCTGATCTGATACCAGCGGTTGACCAGCACCAGACGCCAGCTCTCGTCGTTCGGCATATCGACGACGGCGGAATCAAACGGGTTGTCCGCCCGTCTGCCCGTCAGGTTGCTGTCTGCGGAAACCGTTTTCTGCGGAGCTGTCCCGCTCTCCGGCTGGGTCACAAGCTCCGTATCGGGGCGCGTCGTCTCGTCAAACAGCGGCGTGGAACCGCCCGGACGGATCGCGGACGTAGGCGTTTCGTCTTTGCCGAGCCCGAACCGGTTGGCGGCGTAAAAGCAAAGGCAGACGAGCACCACCGCGATCACAACGACAATGATCCCTTTTTTATTCATTTTCACACCCCCCGGACGTAAAGTTTACAACAAAAAAGCCTTCTGTAGTATAGCACAGAAGGCGTCAAAAAGCAATACGGAAAACAAAAATCAAATCGGGAACCAACAGCCGCAGCGGGAAGCCTCATCCATGGTTTTTCCGGCGGAAGCGTAATCCACGACCGGGAAACTGCCGCCGTCTGCCTGCGGGACACAAAACGCCGCCTGACACGGGAAGGAGATACTTTCAAGAGGCGTCAGCTGCACGAACCCGTTTTCATCGCACAGGACCTCGGCTTTCAGATCCGGGTCGCTCAGCCGGCGGTCGCGCGCAAGGACCAGCGGCCCACGTCTGAGCGCATAGAACCGCTCGGCGCCGGCAGGCGCGGTAATGACCCGCGGCACCATATAATTGGCGCGCCAGCGGTAATCCGAAACCACCACGTCGCGGGTCCATTTTTCGGGGCGCAGCACCCGGGTGCGCAGATCAAGACGCACTTCGACGGTATCGCCGGGACGCCATTCACGGGTGATCCCGGCGTAACCGGGCGCGGCGGGCTGCGCTTTGCCGTTTATAAACAGTTGCGTTTCTTCGCTCCAGGCGGGAATACGCAGCATAAGCCGGAAGTTTTCGGGCGTTTCGGGAAAAACAGCGATCTTCACCGTGCCGTCCACGGGGTATCCGGTATCGACCTGAAGGGCCAGCCGCCGGTTTTTCGGCGTACGGGCGGTAAGCTTGCCCGGAATAAACAGGTTGAGCGCCGCGCCGTCCGCAGTGAGGGTCAGCGCCGCTTTTCGCGTCATACCGATCCCGGCTGCGCCGATACACGCGCAGCAGCCATAATAATACCCGTCCGCCATCAGGCACAGCCCGCCGACACTTCTGCCGCGGATACCCGGGCGCAGCGGCGAATAGCTGTCAAAAGGCAGCGGCACGGGCTTTGCGTTCGGGTACCTTTCAAGCACGCTTTTGTCGGTGTGCAGCTGCGTATTCACCGCGCCGAGATAGGCGTTGTAATACGTCTGTTCAAAGCGGTCCGCCCATCTGGCGTCCCCCGTCAGGCACAAAAGCTGCAGACAGTATTTCATCCAGGTCACGGTCACGCAGGTCTCCTGCATGACGCCGGTGCAGGTGGTGTCCGTCTGCCGCCACGCAGCGTGGTCGAACAGCTCGTGCGTACAGCCGGCGCTGCCGATCACCGTGATCTCCGCCGCCGCAGCCCGCTCGCCGAACCGGATCGCCGCCGTTTTGTATTTTTCGATCCCGGTGGCGCGGTAGTATTCGATCAGGCCCTCAAAGCAGGAGATCATCTCATACGCCTTCGTCATGGGGAACTGATAAGGGTCGGTCTCCCCTTCAAAAGCGATCTCATAGATATCGGCGATACTCGTCCCGCCAAGCGACACGATCCATCCGGCAAAGTCGAGATAGTCCTTTTCGCCGGTCAGGTGGTACAGCCGGACCACCGGTTCCAGAACGGAAGCGGCAGCCAGCCCCCGCCAGATCGGGGTCGCCTCGGTGATCCGTTTTTTGTCCGGGCCGAAACTGCGCAGCAGGTACCGCACCTGCCGCTCCATGGAGGCAACGATCCGCGCGTAAAGATCGCGGTCCGTACAGATCTCCAGATAATACTGCAGGCCCAGCAGCACGTATTTCCGGCACCAGATATCCCAGTCGCTGAACTCGTCGGCAGCGGGATAGGTGGAGATCCGCCCGTTGTCTTCCGCTTTAAGCAGGTCCTCCACCGTATCGGTCAGGATCTTATGCAGCGCCGGGTCGCGGGTGTAGGCATAAACGAAAGAAGCGCCGCGCATCATCTTGCCCCAGTATTCGCCGCGCCAGCCGCCGTCCGTATCCGCTTCGGTACGAAACTGGCGAACGAACCGCGCCCACTGGGCGGGATCCGACAGCTGGGACCTCTGAACGAACCGGAAGGTCTCGTCCGTGAGCCCAGAAAAAGACGCCGTCATGTCGTCGTCTATAAACTGCGCATCCGTTTTCAGCCGCGCATGGTGAACGCTGTTTGCTGGATAGAGCGCCGAAAGCGCCGCATTTTTGCCGTTGTCCTGTTCGGCGGACCCTTTTGTTTTGAGCACAGAACTGTTTTCCATCTGATAACCTCTTTTTTATTGTTATTAAATCACTTTATTTTGCCATGCTTCCTTCAAGATGCTCGCCGATGAAGCCGACCGGCCGGCCCCGATCATACCCAAGCAGGACAGACTGCCTTTTAACGACCTTTTCCAGTTCTTCCGGGCTGATCATTTTGTAGGTTTCAGAAAGCATATTCAGATCGCTTGCATCCGCCGTTCTGACGAACAGGCCCTTGTCGTCGGCGGGCTTTTTGCCGAAGTATGCGAACTGATAGCATAAAAGCTTTTCCGAAAACCCGTATCTTATAAACGCCGAATTTCCGACGGCTTCATCGGACGTCATCAAAAGCCCGCAGGCCCAACCGATAAAACGGTCAAGGACCGGCAGGCCGGTCGTTTCATCTTCACACGCAAACAGATATGCGCCGCTGACGCTGTCGCGGATCAGAAGCGCCTGCTCCCGTTCGGCGATGATCTCGCCGCTCCCGCGTTCCAGCACACGTTTCAGACCCAGATATTCGATCCCGCTGATATCCATTTTCACCTGCAGCCCCTTCAGGTAAACGATCAGAATTGCAGGCAAACGTCCTGCCAATCCGGATTCGCCGCGATCTCCGGCGCGCCGCCGGTAAAGACCTTTGCCGCCTCCGTATCTCCGCAAAGCTGCCAGCACAGCCACGCCACGACGTAACCTCCCGTCTCCTGACGCGCGTTCTGGTGGCCGGCGCCGGTCTTTCTTGCCATCGCTTTGGGGCCCGCAAGCTTAATAAAGGTTTCCTGCAGCTGCGAAAGGGAGGTGACTGTTCCTGCCGCATCGTCGTCGGCCGTTCCGGACAGGATAAAAACGGGAACGGAAATCCGCGACGGGTCATAGTCCCAGCCCATCGAATGCGCCTGCGTTTCGTTTGAGGGCGATATCACGGCAACGGTACAAAAGGCTTCGGCAAAAGGCAGCAGCGACGCCGAGCGCAGCGCCCCGGATCCGCCCTGGGAATACCCGGCGATCCCGATTTTGTCCGTATTGACCTTTCCGAAGAGCACGCTGTCCGGATCCGCGTTCTGCGTCAGTAAAAACGCAAGCGCCATCTGCGCCGAATCGCCGTGTCCGGGCGCCGTGTCCTCCGTTCCGATCGCGACGATACCAAAAGAGGCAATACGCGAAAAATAGTCCTGGAACCAGGACGTTTTCTGTCCGGTCCCGTTCAGGGAAAGCACCGCCGGACAGTTTTCCGCCCCCGCCGGGTACCAGACGGTATATGCGCCGACCGCCGCATCCTCAGCCGGGAAAGTCACCTGAACCGCCTCATAGACCTCGGTCCCGGCATAGCGGTTTTCCAGAACCGGCGCAAACGGCTGCGCGCCGCCTCCCCCGAAGAACGAGGCGATCATAGCGGCAAGCCCAGTAAAGAAAGCCGCGATCCTGCGAAAAAATGAAAGTAATGCCTGCATACACAATTCTCCCTTTTTTGTATATTTTACCACACACACCGGAAAAACTCAATCCGTTTTTGATGATCTTTCAAGGTCGCGCCCTCTCAGTCGCTGCGCGACAGCTCTCCCAGGGGGAGAGCCAAGGGGGGGGGATGGAGCGATTTGGGAGGTCGCGCCCTCTCAGTCGCTGCGCGTCAGCTCTCCCAAAGGGAGAGCCAAGGGGGGCGGATGGAGCGATTTGGGAGGTCGCGCCCTCTCAGTCGCTGCGCGACAGCTCTCCCAAAGGGAGAGCCAAGGGGGGCGGATGGAGCGATTTGGGAGGTCGCGCCCTCTCAGTCGCTG
>JAFRNP010000060.1 GCA_017430145.1 Clostridia bacterium | reverse complement strand
GTGCTCCGCCCAAGGTTTTTCTTGACGGTCAATCGAAAAGGCGTTGTATGATTGCCGCGGGTCGGGGGAAGAACCAACGGTGGGAGTCCCCTGATTGTCCCCCTGCGCAGATGCGTCGTAGGTCGGGGGAAAATCAGCGGTGACAGTTCCCCGATTGACTAACGTAAATCGGGATAACCGTCCCCCTGATTGTCCCCCTGCGCGGGTGCGCCGCCCAAGGTTTTTCTTGACGGTCAACCGAAAAGGCGTTGTATGATTGCCGCGGGTCGGGGGAAAGCAGAAAAGAGCGTTCCCCGACAGACCAGATCGGATCAAAAAACAAAGGAAAGTTCGTGTTAAAAAATCAGAAAGGAGGAGCGGTTCGGGCATAAAAACGGTTCATTGTCCCTTTTTGTGCGGATTCCGAATCGC
Source organism: Clostridia bacterium (assembly GCA_017430145.1). Classification (GTDB taxonomy): domain Bacteria; phylum Bacillota; class Clostridia; order Oscillospirales; family Acutalibacteraceae; genus RUG806. The sequence goes on along the minus strand of JAFRNP010000060.1, from coordinate 8,394 downwards.
ATGGCGAAAATCATGCATACTGTGATTTTGGACGGCCACGCCGCCAACCCCGGCGACCTGAGCTGGGATTTCCTTGACAAATTCGGCACGTGGGAGGTCTACGCCATGTCGCCGCCCCACACGGTCGTGGAACGGGCGAAAAACGCCGATATCATCATCCTGAACAAAACGCCCATCACGCGCGGGACGGTGGAGCAGCTGCCGAAGCTGAAATTCATCACGCTGCTGGCCACCGGCTACAACGTGATCGACGTCGACGCCTGCCGGGAACACGGCGTGCTGGTGGCGAACGTGCCTTCTTATTCCGAATCGGCGGTGGCGCAGCAGGCGTTTGCCTTTATACTGGAGTACGCCAACCGCGTCGGCAGCTATTCGGCGTCCGTCGCGGCGGGGGACTGGACCAACTGCGGCGACTTTACCTACCAGAAGGACCCGCTGTGCGAGCTGATGGGCAAAACCATCGGGATCGTCGGCTTCGGCAAGATCGGCAGGCGCGTAGCGGCGCTGGCGAAGGCGTTTGAGATGCGCGTGCTGGTGCATACCGCCCACCCCGAAAAGTACCCGGGGGCGCAGGTGGAGTTCCTTGCGCTCGACGAGCTGCTGCCGCAGGCGGATTTCGTCACGATCCACTGTCCCTTGACGCCAGCCACCGACAAAATGGTGAACAAAGACTTTATCTCCAAAATGAAGGACGGCGCGTTTTTCGTCAACACCGCCCGGGGCGGGGAAGTGGACGACGAGGCGCTGGCACAGGCGCTGAATTCCGGCAAGCTGTCGGGCGCCGGCATCGACGTGATGCTGCCCGAGCCCCCCGGCGCCGACCACGTGCTGCTGCACGCGAAAAACGTGTTCATCACGCCCCACATCGCCTGGGCGGCGTTTGAGACAAGAAAACGCCTGCTGAAGATCGTGGAAGAAAACATTGCGACGTTTATCGCGGGAAACCCGCAGAACGTGGTCAATAATTGACAGAATTTGATACTTTTATACTTTTTTACTTTCCTACTTTAAAAAAAGGAGACTTACCCATGAAGAAGATCTTTTCTGTCATCCTTGCCCTCTGCCTTCTTGCAAGCCTCTGCGTTCCCGTTTTTGCCGAATCTTCCCGGGGGACGCTGATCACGCTGGGGGATTCCATTGCCGAGGGATACGGGATCATGAACAGCGACGAGGCAGGCTACGGCAGGATCGTCGCCGATACGGACGGCTACGCGTACGAGAACTTTGCCCGTACCGCCACCGACAGCGCCGAACTGCTCGACCGGCTTCAGAACTGGCGCGAATGGAGCTATTACCGCAATATCTTTGCCCGTGCCACCGTCATCTGCCTGTCCATCGGCTCCAACGACTACTTTGATAACGACGATGTCTATAAGCTGGCCGTGGGCGCGTTTTTCGGCGTCAACGGCAAAAAGCTCGACGCGATCGCCGACGCCTACTACGAAAACCTTTGCGCCATCATCGATATCCTGCACGAAATGAGCCCCGACGCCACGATCCTGCTGCAAAAGGTCTATTGCGTCTGGTACGGGATCTCGGCGCACATCTTTAAGGCGTGCCAGACCCGCGTCAACGACGTCATCGATCGGTACGACGCCGCGCACCCGGGGGCGGTCGTCGTCTGCGACATCTCTCCCGCCATGGACCGCAAGCCCGAAAACCTGGCGGACGACTGCGTCCACCCCAACGCCGCGGGCAACGTCGCCATCGCCCGCGTGGTGCTGCAAAAGCTCTGTGAGCTGGGCCTCGGGACCGAGACCGAGCCGGTCGTGAACGTCCCCGGCGAGGACTACAATTTCTATGTGGAATACATGGAAAACAAGACCCTTGCAAAGTTTTTGACGGTCCTGATCAAGATTTTGACGGGGAACGTGAAGAACCTGGGACGATGAACGAGAATAAAGTAATAAAGTAAAAAAGTATGAAAGTAACAAATGCGGAACGCCGCCTCGGCGGCGTTGATTATAGCAAGCTTATACCTCGCGTTGACCTTATCTGAAATCAAGCGCGTCAGCGCTTCCTTATTTGTTACTTTGTATCTTTCTTACTTTTGTACTTTGCGGACAGCGGGCGCACGGAAGCGTGCCCGCTGTCCGCTGTGATTTTGCCGTAAATCCCCGACAAAAGCGCGCGCAAATTTATAGGAAACGCCAAACATTTGAAGGAAAGTTAAAAGTTTAACAAAACTGCTTGCAAACAGGGAAAAAACAGGTATAATATATCATGGAAAAATAAGGAACCGCGTCAGGCGGTCCAAAAAAACGGAGGATTTATTATGTCAGTGAAAGTTGCAATCAATGGCTTCGGCAGAATCGGTCGTCTTGCGTTCCGTCAGATGTTCGGCGCAGAAGGTTACGAGGTCGTCGCGATCAACGACCTTACCAGCCCCGCAATGCTTGCGCAGCTGTTAAAGTACGACACGGCGCAGAAGGGTTACTGCGGCGTGATCGGCGAGAATAAGCACACCGTCGAGAGCAAAGAGCCCGTCTTTGAAGAGGACGGCAAGACCGTGAAGGTTCCCGGCTCCATCACCGTGGACGGCAAAGAGATCACCATCTATGCCGAGCCCAAAGCGGCGAACCTCCCCTGGGGCGAGCTGGGCGTGGATGTGGTCCTCGAGTGCACCGGTTTCTACTGCTCCAAGGCCAAGAGCCAGGCGCACATCGACGCCGGCGCGAAGAAGGTCGTTATTTCCGCGCCTGCCGGCAACGATCTGCCCACCATCGTTTACAACGTGAACAATAACGTCCTGACCAAGGACGATACCGTGATCTCCGCCGCGTCCTGCACCACCAACTGCCTGGCGCCCATGGCGAAGGCCCTCAACGACGCGTATCCGATCGTCAGCGGCATCATGACCACGGTCCACGCCTACACCGGCGACCAGATGATCCTGGACGGCCCGCACCGCAAGGGCGACCTGCAGCGTGCCCGCGCCGGCGCCGCCAACATCGTTCCCAACTCCACGGGCGCTGCGAAGGCCATCGGCCTCGTGATCCCCGAGCTCAACGGCAAGCTGATCGGCTCCGCCCAGCGCGTACCGGTCCCGACCGGCTCCACCACGATCCTTGTCGCCGTCGTCAAGGGCACGGATATCACCAAGGAGAGCATCAACGCCGCCATGAAGGCGCAGGCTTCCGAGAGCTTCGGCTACACCACCGAAAAGCTGGTCTCCAGCGACGTGATCGGTATGACCTACGGCTCCCTGTTCGACGCCAACCAGACCATGGTCACCAAGATCGACGACGATACCTATCAGGTACAGGTCGTTGCGTGGTATGACAACGAGAACTCCTACACCAGCCAGATGGTCCGCACCATTAAGTACTTCGCTGAGCTGTAAGAGACGGAAAACGCCTTTTCCCGGGCTGCAGAGAGATCTGCGGCCCGTTTTCTGACGGAACGCGATAGAATCCGACAGGATTTTTAGTAGTGAAGCGGGGAAAAAGTTATAAAAGACAGGAAAGTTTAAAAAGTTATAAAATAAGGAACGCCGCCTTATGCGGCGTTGATCATAGTAGGCCTACGCCTCACACCAACCGTATTTCATCTTTCCGGACTTTTTTATCTTTCGACGATCGAACTTCCCTTTGCGGCGCAAGCGTAACGGCGGCTATGATCGGGTGCGGGCGGAGCCCGCCCGCATTTGTAACTTTGTATCTTTCCAACTTTTTAACTTTTTATTTTTGTTGCCTGAAAAAGAAATGAACCCTCTATTAAATAACTTCCGTCCCTGTAACCCGCAGGAGGCCGCGGACCTGCCGCGGTTTCTGGAGCTGCTTGAGACCGCGCCCGACGCGTTTGAGCGCGAACGGGCGGCGGGGCACTTTACCGCCTCCGCCTGGATCACGGATCCGGCGGGGGAGCGGGTGGTGTTCGTCTACCACCGGATCTACGACAGCTGGAGCTGGGTGGGCGGCCACGCGGACGGCGAAACGGACCTTGCCGCCGTCGCCTTGCGGGAGGCGAAGGAGGAGACCGGGCTGCGGGACCTGAACCTGCTGTCTCCGGGCGTTTTCTCCATTGAGCTGCTGCCGGTCGCCGCCCACACACGGCGCGGCGTATATGTTCCGGCGCATCTGCACTATAACGTCACTTACCTGTTTTCTGCGGACCCCGATGAAAAACTGACGGTAAACGAGGCGGAAAACAGCGGCGTCAGGTGGTTTTTGTTTGACGACGCGTTTGCCGCTTCAAGCGAAAAACAGATGGTGGACGCCGTCTATAAAAAACTGGCGGAAAAAACCCGGGCGTTTTTCCGTTAGAAAGGGACAAACGGCCCAAAAATATAGAATTTAACAAAAATTTAAAGATTATTCATCCGCCTATCATAATTCTTGAACAAAAAACGGAGGGTCCTTGTTGACTTTTCAACTTTGTTATTATATAATATATTCGCAAAAATAAGACTATCCCGATAAAGGGACAGGAGGTTAATTCAAATGAAAAAAACAATTTCTGTTCTGCTGGCGGTCCTGATGATCGTCATGTGCGTGCCGCTGACCGCGGGCGCAGCCACCACCAAAAACCTGACGGCGTTCCAGGCGACGCTGTCCTCTACCGAGGCGAGCCAGTGGATCATCCCTGCCGGCGTCACGGTGACCGTTCCCAACGGCAGCAGCATGTCGATCCAGGACGGTGTGACGCTGACCGTCGCCGAAGGCGGTACGCTGAACCTGCTGGGTTCCTGCAACGTGCTTGAGGGCGGTACCCTGCTTGTGGACGGCAATATCATCAACGCCGCTGCAAAGCTGCATGCCAACGCGGACGCCAGCTGGGGCGTCGCGAAAGCGCGCATCCGTTTCCCGGCGCTCTCCGACTACGGCCTGAGAGAAAAGATCCGCGTCTCCGTCGCCTCCGGCAACGCCTACGACGATCTGAACCCCAGTTTCATCTACAACAACATCGACATCGACACTGCCGGTCAGGACCTCTATTTCCCGCTCAACAAAATGCTGTTTATCAAGGCGGAAGTCATTGAGCAAGGCAGTGAAAACAAGTACGACGACCAGTATCAGCTGGTTTACCTCAGCGGCGTCGAGGTGCCCTACGGCCAGGGGATGCACTCCATCATGCTCGGCAACGCCGGCGACATCTCCTTCTCCGAGTGGGACGAGGAAGCATGCCTGAGACAGTTCAAGATCGAGATCCCCGCAAAGGACGGCTACGCGGTGTACGGCCGCTACGGCGAGCAGAGCCTCGGCTCCGCCGTGTACCTGAAGTACGGCAAGCCCTTCTCCTTCCGTGTGGACGTGGACCCCGACTATGACAAGTCTCCCTATGCCGTTTATATCGTGGAAGGCTACGGCATCAACGAGTCCCCCTCCAACCTGATCAAGAACCTGCAGCTTGAACCGGCCGCGCCCGACGCAGACGGCTATTACACCATCCCCTCGGTCAAGAGCGACTACACGATCTACGTGCTGGGCGTTATCGACAACGCGACGGTGGATAAGGTCAGCGGCATCTTTGAGATGGTCAAGAACGTGTTCGATATGATCGTCCGCTTCTTCAAGCAGCTTCTCGGAATGCTCGGCATCAACACCGCCGCCAACGCCGACGGCTGATCGCTGCGGCGCGGATCACAAATTAACCGTAGCCGATCGCTGCGGCGCGGACCATAAAAGACTGCAGCCGGCGCTCCTTTCAGGGCGCCGGTTTTTTTGATTGTATGGCAAACTGCTCGCGTTGTGAGCAGTTTGCATACAACAGGAAAAACCTTTTCGCTCCCGGGAAAGGAGGAAGGGGTGTTGAGATACCGAAGGTTTTTTCGTTTTATTCCGCGCTTTTTTGCCTCCGAAAACGCCCGGCGGCGGCAAAGGGGAAGTCCGCGGCAGGCAGAATCTGCTTATAAATACAAAAATTGCATGCGCATTCATTTTTATCTTGCGTTTTTTCAAAAAATGTGTATAATCATTCATATACACCGGAAAAGAGGGGAAACGCATGGCGGGAAAGAAGGAAAAGACAGAAAAAAAGAACGCTGCGGAAGGGATCCGTATCGACCCCAAAACCGTTATCGGGATCACCGTGATCCTGCTGGTGGTCTGGATCGTTGCGGGCGTACTGACGCGCGTGGTGCCGCGGGGCGAGTATACGACGGTTTTAGACCCCGAAAGCGGCAGGCAGGAGATCACTGCCGAAAGCGTCTATGAGCCGCTGGAGGATTACACAATGTCCCTGTGGGAGATCGCGGCGGCGCCGGTGATGGTGTTCGTTGACGCCGACACCCGGGAGACCGGCATGACGGGCCTGCTGATCATCGCCTTTATCGTCCTCATGGGCGGCACGTTCCTGCTGCTGGACAGGACCGGGGTCCTGAAATACATGGTGGCGGCGATCATCGTGAAATTCGGGAAACGGAAATACCTGCTGCTGGCGGTCATGAGCTTCTGCTTCATGGCGCTGGCGTCCACGGCGGGCATCCTGGAGGAGAGCGTGACGCTGGTGCCCATCGCGGTCGCCGTTGCGCTGGCGCTGGGCTGGGACTCTTTCGTGGGGCTGGGCATGAGCCTGGTCTCGGTGGCGTTCGGCTTTACGGCTGCCACCTTCAACCCCTTCAACGTCATGACCGTGCAGAAGCTGGCGGGGGACGTGAAGATCTTTTCGGGGCTCTGGATGCGCCTGATCGTCTTCGTGCTGGTTTGGTCCGTCCTGTTTCTGTTTTTGTATCTTTACGCGCGGCGCATCGAAAAAGCGCCCGAAAAGAGCCTCGTCTATGAAAGCGACCGGGCGCTGAAAGAAAAGTACGTGGTGCCCGATACCGGCGCCGTGCTGGCGGACCCGTCCCGGCGGCGGGCGAGCCTGGCGTTTTGCATCTGCCTGGGGCTGGCGCTTCTGTGTGTGGCGGCGGATTTTGTGTTTACGCTGGGCGGGACGCTGAGCATGGGCGGCATTGCGTTCTTCTTCGTGCTGGGCGGCATCCTCGCGGGGCTTCTGACCGGGATGCGCGGCAAGGCGCTGCTGGGCGGCTTCTGGCAGGGGATCTGCTCCATCGCCCCGGCGCTGCCGCTGATCGTCATCGTGATCGCCATCTCCTTTATCCTTAACAAAGGGAAGATCATGCACACCATCCTGTACGGGATCTACGGGCTTTTGCAGACCGTGTCGCCGTACACCGCCATCCTGCTGATCTTTGCCTTTATCGCGCTGCTGGAATTCTTTATCGGCTCCGGTACCGCCAAGGCGTTTCTGGTCATGCCGCTGGTGATCCCGCTGGCGCATATGATCGGCATCAGCTCCAACGCGGTGGCGCTGACCTTCAGCCTTGCGGACGGCTTTACAAACCTGCTGTACCCCACCAGCGGGATTATCATCATCGCGCTGGGGCTCATCGGCGTCAGCTACGGCAAGTGGCTGCGCTTCAGCTGGAAGCTGTTTTTGATGGAGGGCGTCGTATCCGTGGCGGTGATGCTTTTCATCGTCTGGATCGGGTACCATTGACGGCAGCTTGCCGTCCGTTTTGCGGGGACCGGCGCTGCCGACTTCGGTAAAGCGCCCCGGCCCCCGTTTTTTTTGCGGTAAGATCGCCGGTCATATAACCAAAATAGATAATTAACGGACGATATGATCAAAAAATAAAATAGGACTTGCCAAAAATTCACAACTTATGATATAATAAACAAATCCGAAAGACCGTTGTGTCGAAAATCACCAGGCGGAGGGAGCCTCCGCTTAAAAACCGGCAGAAAGGAACGGCGCGCGCGTACCTGCGCGCAGGGCCGCAAAGGTAGAAAGATGGAAAATTTTGATAAACTGCTTGTGGCGCTGACCTTCGTCGGCGCGATCCTCGCGATCGTTTTCGCGGTCGTGAAGGCGCTGAAGGTCCTGAAGTTCCCCGAGGGCGACGACAGGATGAAAAAGATCTCCGCTTCGATCCGGCAGGGGGCGAACGCGTACCTCAAACGCCAGTATAAGATCGTGCTGGTCTTTTTCGGCGTGATGTTCGTGGTGCTGGGCGTCATGGCGTTCCTCGGCAAACTGACAAAGTTCGTTCCCTTCGCGTTTCTGACCGGCGGTTTCTTCTCCGCGCTGTCGGGCTTCATCGGCATGAAGATCGCCACCGCTTCCAACGCCCGTACCGCCTGCGCCTGCCAGGAGGGGCTCAACAAGGGCCTGCGGGTCGCCTTTTCCGCCGGCAGCGTCATGGGCTTTACGGTCGTGGGCCTGGGACTTCTCGATATCTCGATCTGGTTCACGCTGCTGAAATTCGTGTTCGGGCTTCCCAATGAAGAGATCACAGGCGCAATGCTGACCTTCGGGATGGGCGCTTCGTCCATGGCGCTGTTCGCGCGTGTGGGCGGCGGTATCTTTACCAAGGCGGCGGACGTGGGCGCGGACCTGGTGGGTAAGGTGGAGGCCGGTATCCCCGAGGACGACCCGCGCAACCCCGCC
>JAFRNP010000059.1 GCA_017430145.1 Clostridia bacterium | reverse complement strand
ATATGTACGTGCGGGCCGCACACGCCCATGTCAGGAAAGATTCTGTAAAAAACGCCGTCGGTTATATCGGATTTGTCTGCTTCCTGTTTCATTCTGCGGAATACTCCGGTATTTCCGTAACGCTGTTCCCAAGCCCCGTGAAAGAAACGGAAACGACCTTCAGGGAAGCGACCGCTGCTTCCTGGTCGAAATCGTCAGTGTTCTCCAGCTGTTCCTGCTTTTCAAACGTGACGGTATACATAAACGGAGCGTACTCCAGATAGAATTCCATGCTTTCAAGATCATAACCCATACCGGTCGTCCAGCCGCTGCCGAAGAGCTCCGCGCCCGTCTTGCCGACCAGCGCGGCCATGTCGTCGTCGGACAGCTTCTTTTCGTTCAGGTTTTCAATTTTTGTGACCGTGAGCGGTGAAACCAGTTCTTTTTCTTTTTCGTCATGATTCTCGTCAAGGATATCCAATGCGAAGATCGCGTCGTGCTGTTCCGGGGTGAGCTCAGCGATCACGCGCCAATAAACGCCGTCTTTTTCAAACACAACGACATAGGCCTTCCCGAGGGTGGCGGATTGGAATTCGCCTTCCCCCTTCAGCGCCAGCGCCTCGCCGATCGTTTTGACCGACAACGTGTCAGAGGCGGGATTGTTGTTCGTGGGCGTGGGATCGTTTCTTTCCTTTTTTCCGCAGGCGGCAAACAGGGTCAGAACGATGAGAAGAGACAGTACACATACAAAACCTTTTTTCATTTTGATTTCCTTTCATATATCCAAATTTGCGTTTTGCTTAAGTTGTCCGATTATCTTCTGCCGAACAGATGGGCGAAGAAGTACAGAATGGAATGGAAGAACTTGACCAGCCTGCCCCAGATGGACGTGCCGTGGTCCATGTTATCCCACTTGCAGATGTTGCTGCCGGTGGGCGTGTCGGGGTCTATCGGCTCCGTGGGCGGCGTATCCGGCTCGCCGGTTGCGGTGCCGGGCAGCGTCACGTTCCCGGTTTCGGTGGTATAGGTTTTACCGTTAAAGGTGAGCGAAGCGGTATATTTTACGACTTTGTCCGCGGTAGCGGTGGCGGCCGATACCTCAACTTCGGTAACGGTCCCCGGTACGTTCTGCTCGTCGCCGCAGGCGCCGCAGGCAAAGGTCGCCGTGGCGCTGCTGTAATCCTCCGCCCAGCTCCAGCCGGTGAGCGTGTAAGAAGCGTGGGGGCAGGCAAAGGCCGCCGTGATCACCACGTCCTCCCTAGGCATGACGAACGCGCCGTCCGTGACGGTCACACTTTCGCCGGAACCGGTTTCAACGGTCAGGGATGCAAGGGTATAGCCGTCGGCAGGCGTCGCCGTCACCGCGACGGTATCGCCTTTGAACGCGCTCGCTTTGTCCGCTGTGACGGTACCGTGTTCGGCGTCGTTTACGCTCACGTGATACGCGCGCCTGATCACGACCTTGTCGGCAAGGGTCGTTCCGTCGGCTTCCCATACCGTGTCATAAGCATCGCCGTAATAGTTTGCGACAACGGCGTTTTCGGGCGTTGTTATAACAAAATCGTCATCCATTTCGAGACGGCCGACCAGCAAGGCGGCGTACCTGCGGTTCCTCCCGTTGACGGTCAGCTCGGTATCGCCTTCCAGCGTGAGCGCTCCATCGACTGTGAGCCCCTGATACCAGCCTGTGGTTTCAACGGTGCTGTCGGTGACGGTGAGCGATCGTTTCACGTAAATGCCCTCAGAGCCTTCGCTCGACGCCGTCACAACGCTGCTCGTGATCGTCATTTCTTTGTAGCCGGCGTAGACTGCATATTGATTTTTGGAAGTCGCCGTCACGGTGCTGTCGGTCATACGGATGCTGTCTGAGCCGTAAATCGCGTAGGAATATCCCGCTGTTGCGTCTACGGTACTGTTGACGATCGTAACGTCCTTGGCGTCAAGGGCCATATTTCCTCCGCCGACGGCGGTCACGCTGCTGTCGCGGATCGTAAGAGCGGCGCTGCCGATCTCCATACAAAAGCTGTTATCCGCCTCGGCGTTTACGGTCGTTGTGTCGATCGTAAGCGGCGTGCGATGGAAATAGAAGGCTTCGGAGCTCGCGTGCGCGTTCAGCAGGCCTTCTCCCGTGAGCGTAACGCCGGCGCAGGCAATATCAAAAGCGTAATGCCCGCCACTGACGCTGTTTTCACCGGAGAGCGTAATCGTCAGGGACAGATCGGCATTATTTACGAATATATTCTTGGCGATACTGCCCTCGTAATAGGCGCCCGTGATATTCGCATCTGTGAGATACAGCGTTCCTTCGGTCTGATCGCCCTCGTATACGACGCTGCCGTCGCCGAGAACGTCCGCTTTGTTCTTGCTCGTGACCTGTACGCCGCCGACCCGGATCTTATAGGTCTCGTAAAAGCGCGAGGTCACGGTGACGTCTTTCGCCGGCATGGCAAAAGTGTTATCAGTGACTTCGATTTCTTCACCGTCCGCATCGGTCACGGTCAGGGTGTCGAGGGCGTAGTTCGTACCAGGGGCAACTGTCAGCGTGACGGTATCGCCCTCGAACGCGAGAGGATTATCGACAGTGACCGTGCCGTGGCCGTCCGTGACAATTGCGACGGTATAATTCCTATCAAATTCGGCGGTAACTGTCAGGTCTCCGTCGGGCATAGTGAACGTGAACGTCCCGTCAGTGCCCGCGGTAAGCCCAACGCCATCTTCGCCGCTCGTCACTGTAAGCGCTTTCAGCCCGTACCCGGCGGTGGGCGCTGCCGTCAGCGTAACGGTCTGCCCTTCGGCAGCGGTCGCTTTATCCGCTGTAACAGTGTTTCCGGTTGCGTCCTCATAGCCGGTAACGCTGTGGTATACGGTCGGCATCACGGCGGAGAAGGTCTGAACATCGTCTCCCTCGCCGACGGTCGCCGTGGCGGTATAGATCGCCGTGCCGTCCGCTGCGGCGGTCTTTTCCACCGTTGCGGTCAGTGTCTGTACGTCGTCGCTGTTCTGACAGGTGACCGTGACCGCGGCGGTATAGGTATCGCCGGACTTTGTCCAGGTCCAGTCTCCCGCGGAAGGTTCGGCATAGGTATGCCCGTTCGCGGGGATCACGGTGCTGTCCTCTGTGATCTCGTTTTCAGCAGCCGCATCCGAGAAGCATTTGCCGCAGATGTCGCACTTCCAGTAGGCGCTGTTGCCGGACTGCGTGCAGGTGGGCTCGTTCGCGGCGACCGCCTGCAGATGTCCGTTGCTGTGGGAGCAGGTGCCGGTTACGGTAACGTCCGTCCACTCGCTGAGCATATACATAGGCGTCGTCACCTGGAGCGACTCCATCTTAAACCCGGCGGCGCAGCAGATTGCGGCGATCCTCAGCTTGACGCTTTCGCCCGGGGCGGGCGCGTCGCCGGTGAGATACCAGCGATACGGGCCCCATGTCTGCGTTTCGGTTCCGGCCTGCGCCGCCGCGTCGGCGGAAAAATCACCGTCGCAGGTTGCTGCGCAGCGAAGCGCGCCGTCGGCGGAGCCGTAACGGAGCTGATAGGTATAGCTGCCGTTTTTGCTGCCGGTGAGCGTTATGGTGTTGTATGCGTTTTCTCCGACGTTGTTGTTGACGTCGCCCAGATGCGGCGGGGGATCCAGAGAATACGGGAAGAGCTCGACGCCGCAGCGGAACTTGCCGCCGGTGGTGTAGAAGAACGGCGTGAACTCCATGAAAACGCCCGTTTCCTGAATGGTATCCAGCTTGGAACGGTCGATCTCCAGCGCGGCAACGGAGCTGCCGGCAACGCCGGAGGACGAGGCGCCCTGGCGTGTGTATCTGGTGATGCCGTCGTACGTGCCGTACACGGAAACCAGCGATCCGTCAAACCTTCTGCTGTTTCCGGATGTCAGGTTCCGGATCGTATAATCGACGCCGACCTGATAGGTGCTGCGGTCGGAGGTTTCGGCCCATACGGTCGCCTCGGCGTTATAGGGGTAATCGTCGGTTTTTTTGAGCTTCAGCTCGGTCGCGCCGTCCGGCATATATACCGCGTGGTATTCGGGCGCTTTGAAGACGCTTTCGGGCGAAGCGTTCCTCTGCCAGTCGTACCAGCCGCTCGTGATGAACTGATCCGGCGTCTCAGCGTCAACGCCGATCGTGGAAAAGTTCAGCTCGCCGCTCAGCGCAACGACCTTCCCCTCGGGGAGATATACGTCCTTGCCGAGCAGACCGGCGCTGTTCTCCCGGATGATAACGGTGTCTTTTACGGACATGCTGCCGCTGTTCCATACGCCGCCACCATAGCCCGCGGCACGGTTCTCCTGCGCGTTGAACAGACTTGAGATCCGCAGATCGCCCTTGTTGGCGATGCCGCCGCCGTTGGCGGAGGATTCGTTCCAATAGAACAGATTCCCGTCCCCGCCGAGGATCGCGGAGCCGCCTTCATAAATATACATACCCGCGCCGCCGGCGCTCTGATTATTGCTCACGGTCGTGCCGGACGCGGTCAACGTGCCCTGATACAGACAGATGCCGCCGCCGGTGAGTTCCGCCGTGTTGCCGGTGACGACGCAGTTCGTCAGGGTGACGTCAGCCTGCGCGCCGCCGGTCCAGATCGCGCCGCCGTTGGTTTTCGCTTCATTGTCCCATACGTCGCAATCCGTCAGCGTCGCAGTGCCGTAGTTGGTAATTGAACCGCCGCCGCGTTGGGTGGATTTGTTCGAGTGAACGAAAACGTCGGTCAGATTTAACGTTCCGCTTGCGTTGTTAAAGACCGCGCCGCCGTCCTTTGCCGTGTTGTCCGCGATCTTGCCGCCCGTAACCGCTACGGATCCGGATTCAATATAAATCGCTCCGCCGCAGGTATCGTCATTCGATGTTGCATTATTCGTGATGGTTGTATTTGTAATGGTTACGGCACTGCCGCCGGCGTTCGTCCAGATCGCGCCGCCGTTGCTCTTTGATGTGTTGCCCGTGACGGTGCAGCTCTGAAGCGCCAAAGCGCCGTAATTGACGATCGCGCCGCCGCCGTGGTTGACGGAGATATTATTTGTAATCGTAACGTTTTTGAGTACTGCAGAGCCGTCGGCGGTGTTGAAGATCGCGCCGCCATCGTCGCCGTCGTTCCCACTGATCGTACAGTTCTTTATTATGAGAGTACCTTTGTTGTAGATCGCGCCGCCGCGGTTTGCATTGTTCTCATGGCTGACGTGGTTATCCGTGATCGCCCCGCCGACGATAATCAGCGTACCTTCATTATAGAACGCGCCGCCCTTTTCTGCATAGCCGCCCTTGATCGTGCCCGTGCCGCCCGCGCCGGAGTCGCATACCGTGAGCGATGCTCCCGGAGCGACGGTAAAGACGCCGCCGAGAAGGGACGCGGCGTTTTGGGCGCGGTCGAGCGTATAGCCGTTCAGATCGAGCGTGATCGCCTTGCCGCTGACCAGAAGCCGCAGATCACTGCTCTGGGCGGTAAGGCTCTGACCGAGCGCGACGGTATCGCCGTCCTGCGCGTTGTCGATCGCGGTCTGCAGCTCCGCCCAGCTTGTGATGGACACCGTCCAAAGAGCACGCGCCGTTACGTTGCCCGTTACAAGCAGCTCTTCGCCGGGCTGCATGATATTTGCAGAAGAATCGCCCGCGCTGATCTCCCATGCAAAGAAATGTTTCCCAGCAGGCGCGGTAAAGCCGTTTTCGGGAAGGGTATATGTATCGTAAGCATTGATCGCTGCAGAATCCATCGTGCCGGAGCCGCCGCCGTTGTCAAAGCTGATTGTGTAATCGGTTTTCCATATCGCCGTCACGGTCGTATCGGCGTTGACCAGCACGGTATCGCCCGGCTGTTTAACGACCGGATCAGCGTCGCCGACCTTGACCGCCCAGCAGATAAAGGGTTCTTCGGCTGACGGCGCAGTGAAGATACAGGCCGGCAACGTGTACGTGCCGCCCGGAACCTCCTCGCTTTGCATACTGCCCGTGCCGCCGTTTTTGTCAAAAGTGACATCCCAGATACCCGCAGTTTTCGGAATAATCGTATCTGAAATAGTTCTTGTCGCGGTGTATCCGTTATATGTACGGGTTTTGGATAAGCCCACACTTATAAAGGGTTTATCAAATAATGCCGCATGACCTTCATAGTTGGAATCGGTGGTAATGCGCATATCGTAGCCGGGTTCCGTGTAGTTAAATCGAATGTAGCAATCCTTGCCGCCGATTCCTGCCGCCACAATCCCTTCGCCGCGACTGGCGTTGACTATACCGCCGTTAAACGTAATGTGACCGTATTCTCCGGAGTTGCCGTTACCGATGCCCGCACCGTATTTACCGCCCTGTGCCTGAATGGTACCGCCGCCGACGGTGATCTCGCCGCTGCCGCCTTTTCTGCCGCCGCCGATACCGGCTCCGTAATAACCGCCGACTGCGGTTACGTTACCGCCGTTGATGGTAATTGTATCGCCGCCGAAGTTTTCACCGCCGCCGATACCCGCGCCGTGATCGCCGCCGGTTGCAGTTACGGTTCCTCCGTTGATTACAATCACATTGCCGCTCGTACTGTAGGCGCCGCCGATACCCGCTGCGCCTTCGCCGCCTGTCGCGGTTACGGTTCCGCCGTTAATAGTAATCGTTCCGTAGTTTCTGCCTACCGAGGAGCCGATACCCGCACAGTGCCAAGCTCCGGTCGCAATAATAACGCCGCCGTTTACGGTCAGATCGCCTGCGTCATAGTTGTCATAAGTATAACTATCAATCCATTGTCCTCCGCATTCGGGGCTTGCGCCGATACCCGCGCTTTCATAACTGCCTTGAGTGTTGCCTTTTGCAATCAACGCGCCGGTGCCGTTCTTTTGCGCCCAGATGGTGAGGGAATACCCCTCTCTGATAAAGATACCCTTATTCGCGTTCAGCGTTGCGCCGTCGCAAAGGATCAGATTGACATTGTCGCCCTTGACCGCGATCCTGCCGGGATATGTAACGTCGTTTTTCAGGACGTACCAGCCGTTCGTCCATTCGGTAACGCTTTTGTCAAGAGTCGTATAATCGGCAATCGGCTCCTGCGCCTCGCCCTGCGCGTTCACATAGGAAACCGGCGCGTCGACACGCATATAAAGAGCGATGGGGTCCTGACCGTCGTTCTTAAAGAAACGGAAGCGCTTCTGCCCGCTGTCGTTATTGAAATGAAGCGAAAAATGGTTGGCGGTACCCTGGTGGCCTATCACGAAATCGCCGTCGTCAAAGCCGATTTGATTCTCAAAATCAGAGGTTGTGCTTGTTAAAAGCTTGTTTTGAGAATTGTGGCTGCCGATATAATAGCCCGAGACGCTCCTGATCGTGCCTGCGCCCGGGTCGATCTCAAACGCCGCCGCGTCAAGCTCGGCGGTCGCCGCGATTTTGTCGCCGTCGACATCGACCTCAATATGGTTATTCGGCGAATCCATGTTCTCGCCCAGCGAGCCGTCGAGCACAAGGCATTCCCACGCGGAAGCGATAAGATACCTTGCGCCGCCGACCATCTGCGAAACGTCTGTGATCAATTGATAGTAATCACCCGTTACGGCTTCTCCCTCTGCAAACACAGCGACGGGAGCCGCGGTCACCAACAGCAAAGCAGACAGCATGACCGCGATAATTTTCTGTAACCGTGTGGTTTTCATAAGTATACCTCCGGAACTTATAATTTACAATTTATTATAATATGGTGCGTCCAAAGGATGTCCAAAGAAAACCGCCCTTTTTTACGAAAAAAAGAGCGGTCTGAGTAATATTCTTAATATTTTTATTTAATGAATTTGCCTTTTTGTTGCCTCACGATCCAGCGCGCCTTCAGAAATGCTGGCCCAGGAATAGGCGCTCATGTATTTTCCGCGATAGGCGTTCACAGCGTCGCAATCGCCGGAGTAAAACAGATAAACGTCGCAGAGAAATGTTTCCGGCCTCATGCGGAGTATTCCTTTTTCCATCTCCACAATTTCCGGAATCCCGTATTCACGAAGCGTCTCCCGCAAAGAACGAATGTATACGTCAATCTGTTTTTGCATCTTGCGGTCATATGGCCGGTCTTCCCAAACGGCGGCGAACAGCTCGGCGCGGGTTGCGCCGGCACCCTGCTTATCCACAAGAAAGGCAAGGATCTCTTTCGCTTTTGCAAGTTTGAATCCCACCGGTTTCCCGTCCACGTAGACGTCAAAATCGCCGAAGGTCGTGATCCTGATATGCGTGGGGCCGGGAGCATGCGGAGCGCGGCAGACATAAGCGATCTCCGCCGCCAGCTTTTCCTGCGATACGGGCTTGAGCAGATACCCTGCAGGATGGACCTCGTATGCGTCGAATGCGTACTCCTTATATGCGGTAAGGAACAGGATCGCCGTTTGCGGTGTGATTTCTTTGATCCGTGCAGCCAACGTGATCCCGTTGATCTGAGGCATGTTGATATCCAGCACGGCAAGCTCCGTGGGGTGGCTTTTGATCCATTCCAGCGCGTCAAACGCATCAGTAAAGCCGGTCGCGTCTTCTACCCCCGGTACGAGCTGGCACTGTTTTACGGTATATTCTGCAGCCAAAGGCTCGTCGTCCACGCAGATCACATGCATTTGGGTCCCTCCTTTATCTGTTTATTCGATCGTCCGGAATCAGCAGCGTAACGGAAGTGCCGTTTCCCGGCGCGCTCTTCAGCGTCACAGTGCCCTCGCAAAGCAGCTCCACACGGCTTCTCACGTTTTCAATTCCGATATGCGATCTGTCGGAAGTTTTCAGCCCGTCGGGATCAAAACCCACGCCGTTATCCTCCACGGTGATACGGTGAAAATCCGCTTCGCGGACGGCGGTTACCGTCACGAGGGCATCCTTTCTGCCGCGAACGCCGTGGCGGATCGCGTTTTCCACAAGGGGCTGGACCGTTAAAGCGGGGAGCGTGAAATCCCTGTCTTCGATCCGGTAGTCCACACGAACGTTCGGGAAACGCTGTGTTTCAATTTCCGCATACAGCCGGGTATGCTCCAGCTCCTTTGAAAACGGGATCAGATCCGCATCGTTCAGGATATCCAGATTCTGCCGCAGATAGCTGCTGAAATTTTCCAGCGTACTGTCCGCCAGCGGCGGATCCTTTGCATACAAGGCGCGAATGGTATTGAGTGCATTGAACAGAAAATGCGGCTGGATCTGCGTCATCATGATTTTTACGCGCTGCGCGGCTTCCATGTCTTTTTCGCGCGCGTGGACGAACTGAAAGTGCAGCCAGATATAGTAAAATACAACGCCCGCAACGATGGCAATCGTCAGGAATGAAACCGGCTGCGGCTCCATGCCAACGCACAGATCGAGCGCAACGGCAGCAATGATGCAAACCGCAACAAAAACGGGGATCAGCTGTTCGAGTTTTTTTGTTTCACGAAAGAGAAAAAGCGAACGCAACAGCAATAAAGCCAACAGGACCGCGCTGAGTATGAGGCTGCTGATCCACAGCGGTCCGCGCAGAAAAGCGAAATCGAATTCCCGTATCTGGAAACACCATTTCGTTAAGGGCGAACTGAAATACAGCGCCGCGTTGACCCCGGCAGACGCCCACAGCGGCCATTTTTTGCCGTCCGGTTGTACGATTTGCAAAAACAGGATCAGGATCACTGGGCGTACGGCAAAACCGAAAGCGGAGAGAAAGCCCTTCAGAAGCAGGCCCGTGCGGCTGACAAACAGATTGTTTTCCCAAAGATTCTGAACGATTAGGGTCGCGCACAACGCCAGAATGATCAGCATGATCTTTCGGTGATCCCGCCGGAGGTACGAATCTACAACGACCGTAAACACAAGTCCGAAAAGCAGAAGAACCAGAGGAAAAAGCGCCGTCAGCGTCCCGAAACCGATCGTCATATCTGTCTGTCCCCCCCAACATTGCGTATTCCGACGATTCTCATTATAGCAGATTGCGAGAAGGATTTCAAGAGGGACTGCCTGCGCTGTGACCAATAGCAAATCGTTTCTCAATAGCATGTTTTCTGTGTGTAAATTATGGCAACACCGCACAGAAAACGGTGATGCAAAATGACGCGAAGTATGGTATACTTTAGATATGAATAAACAAATGAGTCTGTCCGCATTTACTGACGAACTGGCGCAGGTGCGGACGAAGAAAAAAGAGTTTCTGGAACAAATCAACCGCATCATTCCGTGGGGAGAGTGGATTGCTCTCATTCAGCCGTACTATTACAAAGGAGAGCGCGGCAACAAGCCCTATGATCTGGAATTGATGCTTCGTATTTATATGCTGCAAAACCTCTACGATCTGGCGGACGAAAACACGGTGGCAGAGGTGATTGACAGCCGTGCCTTCTCGGACTTCTGCGGGGTAGATTCGAGCAACCAGGTACCCAATGGAGATACGCTGGGACGGTTCCGCAATCTGCTGATTCGGAACGACCTACAGGAGAAGCTCTTTACACAGGTTGTTGTGATGCTCAAGGAGCGCGGCTTGATTCTCAAAAAGGGAACAATTGTGGATTCGACAATCATTTCAGCGCCGTCCTCCACCAAAAATAAAGAAAAGAAACGAGATCCGGACGCACACCAGACAAAAAAGGGCAATACGTGGCATTTTGGTTACAAGGCACACATCGGCGTAGATCGGGACAGCGGCCTTGTGCATACTGTAAAAGCAACGCCGGCAAACGTGCATGATGTGAACATGACTTCTGAATTACTGCACGGCGAGGAAGAAACTGTAAACGGCGACAGCGGCTACCTGGGTGCCGAAAAGCGGGAAGATGCAATTGTCCGAAACAACAAGGGAAAAAAGATTCGTTATCAGATCAACCGTCGTCCGAGTCAAATCAAGAAGCTGAGTAAGAGCGGTCAGTACAAAGCAAAAAAACGGGAGCACGCGAAATCATCCGTCCGCGCCAAGGTGGAGCACGTCTTCGGCGTGGTGAAGGGGCTTTTGAAATTCAAAAAGACCCGATACCGAGGTCTGCGAAAACAGACCGCCAAATTCAATATCATGTTCGCGCTGGCGAATTTGATTCTGGCTGACAGACCCTGCCTGACGGCTTGATTCGGTGCGCTGCGCGAAATGAAAAGAGAAGTTTTCCACAATAAATTATTCATTCGAGCAGTGCCCGCTTAATTTTTGCCAGTTATGCGGTGTTGCCTTAAAGAAAAAGCAGGAGGAAAACAAAAAGATCTGCGGGGATTGCTACGATTACACCTATAATGGGTACGTATTCGTTGATCCTATGGGTGTATTGTACGATCCGGATTACGTTTACAGTGCCTTCAAGAAAGTACTCGAGCAATACGGTTTCAAAAATATCCGTTTTCACGATCTGCGGCATTCCTGCGCTTCTTTGATGGTTACAAAGGGCGACGGCATCAACAACGTACAGAAATGGCTCGGTCACAGCGACATCGGCACAACGGCCAACATTTACGCGTATTTGGATTATCAATCGAAAGTGGAATCCGCTGAAAAGATGAGTGGCATTTTACCGATTCCGGCTGATATTCAGAAATCAGATTTGTGATCAGAAAATAAGGAAATCGGCAAGCAGAAAACCTGCTTGCCGAACCTTGGCGGAGACGGTGGGAGTCGAACCCACGTGCCGGCTCATCACCGACAACTCGATTTCGAGTCGAGCTCGTTATGACCACTTCGATACGTCTCCGTGTATTCAATTGAAGGAAAAATGCAAGAATTGTATGCAAGATATGCTGAATTCCGGAAAAATTTGAACCGGGTGGGATCCCTTGTGAAATAAGGCTTTCCGGGGTGATAAAACGGGATGGGCGAAGCAGCATTTCGAGTGCTGCACCTTCGACCACTCGGACAACTCTCCAAAAACAAAATGTATTATAACAAACTATTCTGCGTTTGTCAATTAAAAATCTACGGGAAATGCAAAAAATCAAAATAATACCGATTTGTCAGATCCGGTCCTGCTTCAAGGCGTCAAGCGCGGACATAAAGGATTCGATATCCTTAAAATCACGGTAGACCGAAGCAAAGCGCACGTAAGCGATCTCATCGATATCACGGAGCTTTTCAAGCGCCATTTCCCCGATCTCCACCGAAGAGACCTCACGCTCAAGCGAATTCTGAAGCTGGCTTTCGATCTCATCGATCGCGTGTTCAAGCGCGTCAAGAGATACCGGGCGTTTTTCACAGGCCCGCAGCATACCGCTGAGAAGTTTGTTCCGGTCAAAAACCTGCCGGGATCTGTCTCTTTTAATGATGATCAGCGGTTGGCTTTCAATGGATTCGTACGTCGTAAAGCGTTTGAAGCATTGGATGCATTCACGCCGTCTGCGGATCCGGCTGCCGTCGTCCGCTGGACGGGAATCAATGACCTTACTTTCAGGATATAAACAATAGGGGCATTTCATGGCTTTTTACTCCGATAAAAGAATGGTATTATTATATCATTAATTTATGAACGAATCAAGAGATTTTGCATCTTTTTATAGGAATCGAAAACCTGATCTTCCGATCGGTAAGAATGCTCATAAACTTCAATGATGTATGCGCCGGTATATCCGAGTGAATCCATCGTATTGAAAAACGACGGAAAATCAAAACATCCCTCCAACGGCGGCAGGCAATCCGACCATTCGGAACAGTCGCTGATATGGATATGGCGGATAAAAGGGGAGAGCGGGTCCAGGAAATCTTCCGGCTTATATCCTGCCCTTCGCGCCTGTTTGATATCAAGCGTCATGGAAAAATCATTTCCGAGCGCATTGGCCATACGGATCAGAAAATCCGGGCTTTGCGAGCGGTAATGGACCACGTTTTCGTTGCAGACTTCTACGCCGAAGCTTTTTCCGAACGCGACAAATTCCCGATACCGTTCAAAATACCGTTCTTCATTGAGTACGCCGGGCAAATTGGATCCGTGCAGAATAAAATACTTCGCGCCGAGGATCTGCATCGCTTCGAACATTTTCTTGTAAACAGGCAGAATATCCTGATAACGCCGCTTATAATCCGTGAACAGAAAGAATGTTTCCGTAAAAGACATATACGGATGAACGGCGACGACATCAACGCCGTAGTATGAACGCATGGCGTCAATTTCTTTTACAAACGACAGTTCTGTTTCGGAATAAGCGTTAAAAAACAGCTCGGTACATTTTACGCCGTTTTCACAGAGCTTACGGAAAGAGTCTTCCGTCGGCTGCGGGTAAAAACAGGAGGAGGAGACGCCTATTTTCTGGATCGCGTTATACAAATGATCACATCCTTTTCTATAAGGATAAGGCCGATAATAACGGGTCGTATAAAGTATATCGGATTTTCAAAAAGAATGCAATGGAAAAATAAATACGTTACATATTTTTAATGTTTTCGGACATGTGAATCATCAGTTTTTGAAAAAAATAAAAAAAACCGGAAAAAGACTTGATTTTTTGAAAACAGTATGCTAATATATTCAAGCAATTATTTGAGTTTGAAGCGAAAACAAGAAAGGTTGGCATAAAAATGGCTGGTATTGCCTGGTATGATGTAGTCATCGGCATCATTATTATCGTTATTTCTGTGATCATCACAATTATTGTATTAATGCAGCAGAGCCGCGAGGCCGGTTTGTCCGGTTCCATTGCCGGCGGTTCTTCCGATACTTTTTACGGCAAAAACAAAGGCCGTACAAAAGAGGCGAAGCTTTCAAAGCTGACAAAGATCCTTGCGACCGTTTTCTTTATTTTCACTTTGGTTGCAACGATGTTCTTAGGGTTCATGTCATCGTCAGCCCAATGATCCAGTAGCTCAGTCGGCAGAGCACCTGCCTTTTAAGCAGGGTGTCCGGGGTTCGAATCCCCGCTGGATCACCAGAATACAGTGCCTTTTGTCATACGGCAGAAGGCGCTTTTTCTTTTTATCTTTACCTGTTGCTTTATGTAAGATCCGGTAAATATGTAACGCTTGACAAATTCTTTGATTTTTTGTAAAATCTATTCATAGAAAACAGTTGTGATCCATCAATCGGAAAGGGCCTCCATGAAACAGTATTCTGTATCCGGCATGCATTGCGCTGCCTGTAGCTTGAGCGTTGAAAAAGCGGTCAGATCCGTTCAGGGTGTAACGGATTGCACCGTCAGTCTTCTTACGAATTCCATGCGTGTTGAGGGCAGCGCCGATCCCAAAGAAGTGATCGGCGCCGTCAAAAAAGCCGGGTACAGTGCCAGTATCGCCTCAAATAAACAGGCCAAATCCGTGATTTCGGACGGTTCAGAAGATAATGAATCCTCACAGATCCTGAAAAGGCTGCTGGTATCGCTTTTCTTTCTTCTGATCCTGATGTATTTTACAATGGGGCATGCGATGCTCGGGCTTCCCGTCCCGTCATTTTTCGCCGATGACCCGCTCGCAAACAGTCTGCTTCAGTTGTTGCTGACCGTTACTGTGATGGTCATCAATCAACGGTTTTTTACCAGCGGCGTCAAAGCGCTGCTGCACAGGTCGCCGAATATGGATACGCTTGTGTCTCTCGGTGCTGCAGCCGCTTTCGGCTACAGCACGGTATTGCTGTTTTTAATGGCAGACGCATGCGTAAAGGGGAGCGCCGAAGCAGCGCATTACGCCCATGATATGTATTTTGAATCGGCGGCAATGATTTTGACGCTGATCACTTTCGGAAAGCTTCTGGAAGCGCGTGCCAAGGGGAAAACCACCGACGCTATAAAAAGTTTGATGAAGCTTTCGCCGCAAACGGCGATTAAGATCATTGACGGCGTTGAAACCGAAGTCCCGATCGAAGAGGTTTCTCCCGGGGATCTCTTTGCTGTCAAACCCGGCGCACAGATCCCGGTGGACGGTAAAGTGAACGAAGGTATCGCTGCAGTGGATGAATCCATGCTTTCGGGAGAAAGTATACCCGTTGAAAAACAACCGGGCGACCGTGTCAGCGCCGGAACGATCAACCGTTCCGGATATCTGGTCTGTACGGCTACGAAAGTCGGCGAAGATACAACGCTTTCAGAGATCATACGTATGGTATCAGACGCCGCCGCAACCAAAGCGCCGATCGCAAAGCTTGCCGATAAAGTCGCGGGAGTTTTTGTCCCTGTTGTTATTGGTATTGCGCTGATCGCCTTTATCGTATGGCTGATCTGCGGGCAAACCGTCGGCTTTGCGCTTGCGCGCGGTATTTCCGTGCTGGTCATCAGCTGCCCCTGCGCGCTTGGGCTCGCAACGCCTGTCGCGATCATGGTAGGCTCCGGACTCGGCGCAAAGCACGGTATCCTTTTCAAGACTGCTGCGGCTCTTGAAGCGACCGGAAAAACGGAGATCGTCGTATTTGATAAAACAGGAACGTTGACGATGGGACAGCCCGAAGTGACCGATCTTTTTCCTGCCGATTCAACGGATGATCATACGCTGTTGGAAATTGCGGCGACGCTTGAACAGCATTCCGAACACCCGCTTGCCGCAGCTGTGATGCGTAAAGCTGCCGATTCCGGTATTCTCCCGCGCCAAAGTACGGATCTGCAGGTCCGCCCCGGAAACGGATTGACGGCGAATTCTTCTTTCGGCAAACTGTCAGGCGGCAATCTTGCCTTTATTTTGTCAGAGTCCCATGTTAACCGGGCGCTTCAGGATGCGGCTCATCGTTTTGCATCCGAAGGAAAAACGCCTTTGTTTTTTGCCGTTAACGGACAGGCTGTCGGCGTGATCGCCGTTGCCGATAAACTGAAATACGACGCCCAAATCGCCGTTAAAACGTTGCAGCGTATGGGGCTTTACGTCGTCATGCTGACCGGCGACAACTCCTTGACCGCCCGTGCTGTGGGAGAAAGCTGCGGCGTTGATAAAGTGATCGCAGGCGTTCGTCCGGACGGGAAAGCGGAATATGTACGTAAGATGCAAAACAGCGGCCGTGTTCTGATGGTCGGCGACGGCATCAACGACGCCCCAGCCCTGACCGCTGCCGATATCGGTATGGCGATCGGCGCCGGAACGGACGTCGCTATTGACGCTGCCAAAGTCGTTTTGATGCACAGCAGCCTTTCCGACGTGCCGGCTGCGATCCGTCTGAGCCGGCAGGTACGTCTTAATATCAAAGAAAACCTTTTCTGGGCTTTTTTATATAACTGCATCGGGATCCCGCTTGCAGCAGGCGCATTGATCCCGTTGTTCGGACTTACGCTCAACCCGATGTTCGGCGCCGCTGCCATGAGCCTTTCAAGCTTCTGTGTCGTGACGAACGCTTTGCGGCTTAATTTTTTCAAGCTTAATGATTTTCAGCATATAAAAAACAAAAAAAGGAGCGTGACCGAGTTGTCGATCGAAAATCCGTCAAAAACCG
Source organism: Clostridia bacterium (assembly GCA_017430145.1). Classification (GTDB taxonomy): domain Bacteria; phylum Bacillota; class Clostridia; order Oscillospirales; family Acutalibacteraceae; genus RUG806. The sequence continues at coordinate 2,138 of JAFRNP010000059.1, read as the reverse complement.
TTACTCTGAAAATTGAAGGTATGATGTGCATGCACTGTGAAAACCGTGTAAAAAAGGCGCTGGAGGCTGTTTCCGGCGTGATTTCTGCTGCCGTCAGCCATGAGAAGGGGACCGCCGTTGTCACCGCAAACGAAGGCGTTTCCGTTGACGTGCTGAAAAAGGCTGTGGAAGACGCCGATTATACCGTTTTGGGCATTGAATGATCATTTCATTTTGTTTAATGGAGGAATAAATTCAGATGTACCGTATTCTGATCGTTGAAGATTCCAAAGAGATCTATGAACCGCTTTCCGAGATCCTGAAAGAAGAAGGGTTTTATATCGAGATCGCAGATACGCAGCGTGCGGCGGTTCAGGCACTTGAGAAACCGGACGCTGACTTCGATCTTTCCCTTGTGGATCTCGTACTGCCCGACGGCCACGGTTTTTCCGTATACCACGTTGCTGAAGAACACAGCGTCCCCGTGATTTTTCTGACTGCAAATGACGATGAATACATGATCGAGGGCGGGTTCCGTATGGGGGCGGACGACTATATTTGCAAGCCATACCGCAAACGGGAGCTTCTTGCCCGCATCAACCGTACGCTGAGTAAACACGGCAGACTGAACGCGGAGATCACATATAAGAACCTGCGGCTGGATTCCTCAAAAGGCACCGCTTATAAAAACGGGGAAGAATTGTTTTTATCCCGTCTGGAATACAGGCTTCTTTTGCTGTTCATGAACCATCCCGGCCAGCTTTTTACGCGCGACAGCCTTTTTGAAGAGATCTGGAACATCACCGGTGAGTATATCACGGATAATACGCTTACGGTCCATGTGAAGCGTCTGCGTGAAAAGATCGAAGACGACCCGCAGGAACCGATCTATATTCAGACGGTTCGCGGCATGGGCTATAAATTCGGAGAATAAACGGAGGAAAACAGATGCGCCTTTTAAGAAATCCGGAGGTCCGCATCCCCTTATTTGCCGGGATCGCAATATCCGTCGGCGCTGTGATACTTATATTGCATTTTCTGAAGCAGGAAACGGTATCCGTTTCTGCTGTGATCCTGACTGTCGTTATCACACTTCTTCTTCTGATCACGGGCTTTCTTCTCTCCGCATATTTCCATTATAAGCAAGTACGCAATTTTACCGTTAAGGTGGACCGTAATCTGCACGGCCATCGGGAGCTGAACTTTAACGAGTTCAAAGAAGGGGATTTTGCCGTTTTGCAGGACGTGACCCAGGGGATGGTCATGACGCACTACCGGCAGGAGGAAATGCTTGAGGAAGATAAAGTCTTTCTGGCAAAATGGCTGGCGGATATCTCCCATCAGCTCAAAACGCCGCTTGCTTCTTTAACGCTTTCTGCGGAACAGCTATCCGAAAATGACGTTTCGGATGCCGATCGCAAGCGTTCCGCCCGCAGAATGCTCGATATGATCAACAGGATCAATAATTTCATAAAGACCCTGCTCAAGATCTCTCGTCTCGACGCCGAGGCTGTGCAGTTCAGAAAGGAAGAGATCTCTGCCCGGGAACTGATAGAGGACGTCTGCGATCCGCTGGAGATGACGATGGAACTCAGGGAGATCACGCTGATCAAAAAAGTTCCGGAAGATATCACGTTCGTCAGTGATAAAACGTGGCTGACCGAGGCGCTTCTCAATATCGTTAAAAACTGCATGGAGCATTCGCCGCCGGAAGGCACGATCACTATAGAAGTGTCGCAAACTGCCGTCAGTACGGAATTTGTGATCAGGGATACCGGCGGCGGCATCGACCCGGACGACCTGCCCCATATCTTTGAGCGCTATTACAGAGGCAAGGACGCCGACAGCAGCAGCGTCGGTATCGGGCTCTCTTTTACAAATACCGTGGTGCGCAAGCTCGGCGGTACCGTCAAAGCGGAAAACCATCCGGACGGCGGCGCAATGTTTACCGTAAGGCTGATCTCTATGAACGTATGATCCTTAATTGCCCGGCTGATTGCCGGGTATTTTTTTGAAAGTGACAAAATCGTCACTTTGTTTTCACCTGATTTTCACTAAAGTAAAATATCATAAAGTAAAGTCAGCATACGCTTATTATTTTAAGGGGGGATTCAATGTGAAGAACAGGAAAAAAACAGTATTGCTCCTGATTTCTGTCT
>JAFRNP010000058.1 GCA_017430145.1 Clostridia bacterium | reverse complement strand
CGTGACCGATGGTGCCGATGTTGACATGCGGTTTGGTTCTTTCGAATTTCTGTTTTGCCATGAGAATATTGCCTCCTTATGGTGTAATAAAATTTTCGTTTCGTATTATAGCAAAATAAATTTGCAATTGCAAGTGATTTGTGCAAATAAATCCGGATAAATCGGATTATTTTTTGCAGATCCCGTCCGCAATGGACTTCGGCACCTGCGCATAGTGGCTGGGCTCCATCACATACTGGCCTCTGCCCTGCGTTTTGGAGCGCAGATCGGTGGCATAGCCGAACATGGAACTCAGCGGCACGTCTGCGTCGACCTGGGTTGCGCCGTTGCGGTTTTCCTGATCGCGGATCATGCCGCGGCGGGAGTTGATGTCGCCGATGACCGTACCGAGATAATCGTCCGGCACCGTGACGGCGATCTTCATGATGGGCTCCATCAGGACGGGAGCCGCCTTCATCATCGCATCCTTGAACGCCATGGAACCCGCAAGCTTGAACGCGAGCTCGGAGGAGTCCACCTCGTGGAAGGAGCCGTCGTACAGCGTGACCTTTACGTCCACGACGCTGTAACCGGCGAGCACGCCGGTGAGCATAGCGCCCTTGACACCTTGCTCCACCGCGGGGATATACTCCTTCGGGATGGCGCCGCCCACGATCTCGTTGACGAACTCAAAGCCTTTTTCGGGGTTCGGCTCGATACGGATCTTGACGTGGCCGTACTGGCCGTGGCCGCCGGACTGCCGGGCGTACTTGGTATCGGACTCCGCCGCGCGCGTGATCGTTTCACGGTACGCGACCTGCGGCGCGCCGACGTTCGCCTCCACTTTATACTCTCTGAGCATTCTGTCGACGATGATCTCAAGGTGCAGCTCACCCATACCGGCGATGATCGTCTGACCGGTCTCTTCGTCGGTATAGTATTTGAACGTGGGATCCTCTTCGGAGAGCTTCATGAGCGCAATGCCCATCTTCTCCTGTCCGGCCTTCGTTTTGGGCTCGATCGCCACACGGATGACCGGCTCCGGGAATTCCATCTGTTCAAGGATTATGGGCGCTTTTTCGGTGCAAAGCGTATCGCCGGTGGTCGTATTTTTCACGCCCACAACGGCGCAGATGTCGCCGCAGTAGCACTGTTCCAGATCCGCGCGGTGGTTCGCGTGCATCTGCAGGATACGGCCGAGACGCTCGTTTTTATCCTTTGTGGAGTTATAGACCGTGCTGCCCGCCTGGGCAATGCCCGAATAGACGCGGGTAAAGCACAGCTTGCCGACAAAGGGATCCGCCGCGATCTTGAACGCGAGCGCGGAAAACGGCGCGTCGTCTGACACTTCGCGCGTGGTCTCCTTCCCCGTGCGGGGATCGATGCCGTGTACGGCGCCGATATCCAGAGGAGAAGGCATATAGTCTACGATCGCGTCCAGCAGCTTCTGGACACCTTTATTGCGGTAAGAAGTACCGCAGCAGACGGGGACCATGTTGTTGGCGATGGTGGACTTGCGGATGCAGGATTTGATCTCTTCAATGGTGAGTTCCTCACCCTCGAAATACTTCTCCATCAGCGCATCGTCCATCTCGGCAACGTGCTCGATCAGCTCGTCGTGATACTTCTGCGCAAGCTCGAGCATGTCGTCCGGGATCGGCACGACCTCGGTCTTGAGCCCTTCTTTATCGTCGTAGACCGTGGCATTCATTTCCACGAGGTCGATTATACCCTGAAAATCCGCTTCTGCGCCGATCGGCAGCTGGATGGGGACGGCGTTGCATTTGAGCCGGTCCTTCATCATATCAATAACTTTGTAGAAGTTCGCGCCCATGATATCCATTTTATTGATATAAACCATCCGCGGGACGTGATATTTGTCCGCCTGACGCCAGACCGTTTCGCTCTGGGGCTCCACGCCGCCCTTGGCGCACAGCACGGTCACGGAACCGTCCAGTACGCGCAAAGAGCGCTCCACCTCCACGGTAAAATCCACATGGCCGGGCGTGTCGATGATGTTGATCCGGTGGTCTTTCCAGAAACAGGTGGTCGCGGCGGAAGTGATCGTGATCCCCCGCTCCTGCTCCTGCGCCATCCAGTCCATCGTCGCGTCGCCGTCATGGGTCTCGCCGAGCTTGTGGTTGATGCCCGTATAGAACAGAATTCTTTCGGTCGTGGTCGTCTTGCCGGCATCGATATGCGCCATTATACCGATATTTCTTGTTAAATCAAGCGATACCTTTCTTGGCATAATTTCCTCCAAATGAATAACTGAAAAAACAGATCGGCGCCCGGATCACCAGCGGAAATGGGAGAAAGCCTTGTTGGCTTCTGCCATTTTGTGCGTATCCTCGCGCTTTTTGTACGCGGAACCGGTCTGGTTCACAGCGTCCATGATCTCATTCGCCAGGCGCTCTTTCATGGTGCGCTCGCCGCGGCTGCGGGCATAAAGCGTGATCCATCTAAGCCCAAGCGTCTGCCGTCTGTCGGGACGCACTTCGATCGGGACCTGATAGGTCGAACCGCCGACTCTGCGCGCCTTGACTTCCAGCAAAGGCATTACGTTTTCCATTGCCGCCTCAAAGACCTCAAGCGGGTCCTTGCCGGTCTTTTCCTGAATGATGGCAAAGGCATCATAAACGATTTTCTGCGCAACACCCTTCTTGCCGTCGTACATGACGGAATTGATGAGACGTGTTACAAGCTTTGAATTGTAAAGCGGATCCGGCAAAACATCTCGTTTTGCGATATTGCCTCTTCTTGGCACTTCGCTTCCCTCCTTCATAAGAATGATATCATAGGTACTCGAGTGACAAATTCCCGTTGCGCCAATGGGAGGTTTTTATGAAACGGATCCCGCACCGTAAGCCGGGAACAGCCATCTCACCGAACGCCCGCAAACGGGCGCCCTATATAAAAACTGCCATTGGTGAAAGTTGCTTTCAACCTGCAAGAAGATTTTGTCTGTATCGATTGACGTAACTCCTGACGGAATTACTTTTTCTTCGGCCGCTTCGCTCCGTACTTGGAACGGGCCTGCATTCTGCCGTTCACGCCCTGCGCGTCCAGCGTGCCGCGGATGATGTGGTAACGCACACCGGGAAGATCCTTAACACGGCCGCCTCTGATCAGAACAACGGAGTGTTCCTGCAGGTTGTGCCCGACTCCGGGAATGTACGCGGAAACCTCGATCCCGTTGGTAAGCCGGACTCTGGCAAGCTTTCTGAGCGCGGAGTTGGGCTTCTTGGGGGTATCGGTCTTCACAACCGTACATACGCCTCTTTTCTGCGGAGAATTGTGGTCGGTCACGATGTTCTTCTTGGAGTTGAGACCCTTTCCGAGCGCCGGCGCCTTCGACTTTTTCTCCAGAGACTTTCTGGAATTGTGTACAAGCTGGTTAAAAGTTGGCAAGCGATTGCACCTCCTTTTGAAAAAATTTATCTGCAAGGGGAACCGGTCGCCGGTCCCCCTTAAAGACCGTAATGAGCAGACTCACACATTGATACATTGTATCATTCCGTAAGTGGATTTGTCAACACCTTTTACAAATTTTTTATTGCATTTTCGGTCATTTTACCGAATTTTTATTCTGCATCCGGCAGCTCAACGGCGGTGTTGTCGATCACCTGCACGTCGGAGTAGCATTTCATGCCGGTACCGGAGGGCAGAAGCTTACCGATGATCACGTTCTCCTTCAGGCCGAGCAGCGGATCGACCTTGCCTTTGATGGCGGCGTCGGTCAGCACGCGCGTCGTCTCCTGGAAGGAGGCGGCGGACAGGAAGGAATCGGTGGCAAGGGACGCCTTGGTGATACCGAGCAATACGGGCTCACAGGTCGCTTCGATGGCCACGTGGCCGTTCTCTTCGGCTCTTGCGCGCGCCAAAGCGTTGGCAGACCAGAACTCCGTTTTGTCGATGGTGGCGCCGGGCAGCAGATCGGTGTCGCCGGGCTCCACGACCTTGACCTTGCGCATCATCTGGCGGACGATGACTTCGATGTGCTTGTCGTTGACGTCAACGCCCTGGCTGCGGTAGGTACGCTGCACTTCCTTGATCAGGTAGCCGTAGACCGCGTCCACACCCAATACTTCAAGAATATCGTGGGGGTTGATGGAGCCTTCCGTCAGCGCGTCGCCCTTCTTGACCACGTCGCCCTCGTGGACGATCTTGCGGTAGCCGTAAGGCACGGTGCGCTCGTCTCTGCCCTCTTCGCCCTCAATGACGATATTGTCGGCATTCTTCTTGCCGAGGGCAAACGAGACCGTACCGCCCACGCGCGCGAGGATCGCCAGCGTCTTGGGCTTGCGCGCCTCAAACAGTTCTTCCACGCGGGGAAGACCCTGGGTGATATCCGCTGTGGTGGTAACGCCGCCGGTGTGGAACGTACGCATGGTAAGCTGCGTGCCGGGCTCGCCGATGGACTGGGCGGCAATGATGCCGACCGCCTCGCCGATGGAGACCGGGCGCCCGGTGGCAAGGTTTTTGCCGTAGCACTTGCGGCAGACGCCCTGCATGGCTCTGCAGGTCAGAAGCGAACGGATCTTTACGCGCGTAAAGCCCGCGGCGACGATCTTTTTCGCGTCCGCTTCCGTAAGCAGATGCTGGTTGTCCATGATCAGCTCGCCGTTCTCGTCCACAAGGTTGTCAAGCAGGTAACGTCCGGTCAAACGCTCCTCCAGCTTTTCAATGATATTGCCCTCGTCCGGATCCTGGTCCACGCCGTAGATATTGGAGACCCACAGGCCTTCTTCACAGCCGCAGTCGTTTTCGCGGATGATGACCTCCTGCGAAACGTCCACAAGGCGGCGGGTCAGATAACCGGAGTCCGCGGTACGCAGAGCCGTATCGGCAAGGCCCTTACGGGCGCCGCGGGATGCGATGAAGTACTCGAACACGGACAGGCCTTCACGGTAGTTGGAACGGATCGGGATCTCGATGGTCTGGCCGGCGGTATTTGCGATCAGACCGCGCATACCGGCAAGCTGGTTCAGCTGTGAGGTGGAACCACGGGCGCCGGAGTCGATCATCATGTGGATCGGGTTGCACAGGTCCAGATTGTATTTCAGCTCGTTTGCCACCGCGTTGGTGCAGTTCGTCCAGACCTCGATGACTTTGCGCGAACGGTCGGTGTCGCTGAGAAGGCCGCGGCGGTAGAACTGCATGATCTTGTCGACCTGTTCCTCCGCGTTGTCGATATACTCTTTTTTCTTCTCGGGGATCGTCGCGTCGAAGACCGACACGGTGATGCCGCTGATGGTGGAATACCGGTACCCCTGGTTCTTGATCTTGTCAAGCACGTCGGAAGCGATATTCGTGCCGTACTTTGAGATGCACTTTTCAATGATCTTGCCGAGCTCGCCTTTCTTGACGAGGAACTCGACCTCCATCTTCAGCATGCTCTCGGGATCCTCGGGGTTACGCGTCACAAAGCCCAGATCCTGCGGGACGGGACGGTTGAAGATCACACGGCCGAGGGTGGTATCGATCATCGCCGTATACTCTCTGCCGTCGATCTCTTTCGTAAAGCGGATATGGATAGGCGCGTGCAGGCCGAGGTCGCCGGACTCATAAGCCATGACCGCTTCATTCTCATCCTTGAAGTAATGGCCGGCGCCGGGCTCGTTGTCGCGCACGGTGGTCAGATAATAGGAACCGAGGACCATATCCTGCGTGGGCACTGTAACGGGCTTGCCGTCGGAGGGCTTGAGCAGGTTGTTCGCCGCCAGCATCAGGAAGCGGGCTTCCGCCTGCGCCTCACTGGAAAGCGGGACGTGCACCGCCATCTGGTCGCCGTCGAAGTCGGCGTTGAACGCGGTACAGACCAACGGGTGCAGCTTGATGGCGCGGCCCTCCACAAGCACCGGCTCAAACGCCTGGATACCGAGGCGGTGGAGCGTTGGCGCGCGGTTCAGCATAACGGGGTGGTCCTTAATGACCACTTCCAGCGCATCCCAGACTTCGGGGCCGGCGCGGTCGATCATCTTCCGCGCGTTTTTGATGTTTTTGGAAATATTCAGGTCGTCCAGCCGCTTCATGACGAAGGGCTTGAACAGCTCCAGCGCCATTTCCTTGGGCAGGCCGCACTGGTAGATCTTCAGTTCGGGGCCGACCACGATAACGGAACGGCCGGAATAGTCCACGCGCTTACCGAGCAGGTTCTGACGGAAGCGGCCCTGCTTACCCTTGAGCATGTCGGACAGGGACTTGAGCGGACGGTTGTTGGGGCCCGTGACGGGTCTGCCGCGGCGGCCGTTGTCGATCAGGGCGTCGACCGCTTCCTGCAGCATCCGCTTTTCATTGCGCACGATGATCTCGGGCGAGCCCAGCTCGATGAGTTTTTTCAGGCGGTTGTTGCGGTTGATGACGCGGCGGTACAGGTCGTTGAGGTCGGAGGTCGCAAAACGGCCGCCGTCCAGCTGGACCATGGGACGGATATCCGGCGGGATCACCGGCAGGACTTCCAGGATCATCCACTCGGGACGGTTGCCGGAGAGACGGAACGCGTCGACGACCTCCAGGCGCTTGAGGATTTGGGCGCGTTTCTGTTCCTTTGCGCGCTCCAGTTCCATACGCAGCTCGGCTGCCAGCTCTTCCACGTCGATCTCAGCCAGCAGGTCGCGAACGCCCTCGGCGCCCATCTTCGCGCTGAACGCGTCGGCGCCGTACATTTCGACCGCGTGGTTGTATTCCTGATCGGTGATGATCTTGTACTTGGCAAGGGACGGCACGTCGCCGGGATCGATAACGATATATTTTGCGTAATATAATACCTTATCAAGCTCCTTGGGAGAGACCGCCAGCATCAGTGCGATGCGGGACGGGATCCCCTTGAAGTACCAGATATGGGAAACGGGACAGGCAAGCTCGATATGCCCCATGCGCTCACGGCGCACCTTGGCCTTGGTGATCTTGACGCCGCACTTCTCGCAGACCTTGCCTTTATACTGCACGCGTTTATACTTGCCGCAGTGGCACTCGTAGTCCTTGGTGGGCCCGAAGATCTTTTCACAGAACAGGCCGTCCTTTTCGGGGCGCAGGGTACGGTAGTTGATGGTCTCGGGCTTGAGGACCTCGCCGCAGGACCAGCTGCGGATGGTATCAGGGGAAGCAAGACCGATTTTGACCGATTCAAAATTCAGCTTGTTGTAGGTCGCTTCTGAGTATCTTTTTACCGGAACAGCAGTTTCATTCATCTGTCAACAGCTCCTTTACTCACTTAATTATCACTATATCCGTCAAAACTGTCACTGTCCACACCGGAAAGATCCAGCCCCAGGTCATGAGAGTAATCCGAGATCGAATCGAGGTCGTCGCCCAGCGGATCGTCAAACCCGTCGGTGATGCCGTCGTCAAAGTCGTCGTCCAGCAGAGAACCGGCTTCGCTTTCGATCTTATCCGCCTCTTCCATAAAGCGAAGGTCGGCGTCGTCATCGTCGAGGTCGTCTTCAAGATCGTCTTCGTCCTCGTCATCGTCCGCACCGCCGTGGATCGCATCGTAAAGCGCAGCGAACCCGCCTGCGGACTTACCGCCCGACTCTGCGGCGGCGCCTGCAGTGAACTCGGTATCCTCGTTGAAGCCGGCAGCAGAGGAGACGTCGTTGACCGCGACGCCCACTTCTTCGGCGGCGATACCGATGTCGTCGCTGCCGTCAAAGTCCTGCTTGAGGTCGATCTGGATGCCCGCTTCATCATAGACGGAGATATCGAGCGCCAGCGCCTGCAGTTCCTTGACGAGAACCTTGAAGCTCTCCGGCACACCGGATTTCGGCACGTTGTAGCCCTTGACGATGGCTTCGTAGGTCTTGACTCTGCCCACCACGTCGTCGGACTTGACCGTCAGGATCTCCTGCAGGGTGTAAGCCGCACCGTAGGCTTCCAGCGCCCAGACTTCCATTTCGCCGAAACGCTGGCCGCCGAACTGCGCTTTACCGCCGAGGGGCTGCTGCGTAACAAGGGAGTACGGGCCGGTGGAACGCGCATGGATCTTATCGTCTACCAGATGGTGGAGCTTTAAGAAGTACATGACGCCGACGGTCACGGGGTTGTCGAATTTGCGGCCGGTACGCCCGTCGTAAAGCGTGACCTTGCCGGAGGTATCAAGCCCGGCCTCTTTGAAAGCGTCGATGATGTCGCTCTCATGCGCGCCGTCGAAGACCGGCGTCATGATATGCATGCCGAGTTCGCGGCAGGCGCGGCCCAGATGCACCTCAAGCACCTGTCCGATATTCATTCGGGAGGGAACGCCCAGGGGGTTGAGCACGATGTCGAGCGGCGTGCCGTCCTCGAGGAAGGGCATATCCTCCTGCGGGAGGATGCGGGAAACGACGCCCTTGTTGCCGTGGCGGCCCGCCATCTTATCACCCACGGAGATCTTCCGCTTCTGGGCGATGTAGCAGCGCACGATCTTGTCGACGCCGGGGTTCAGCTCGTCGGAATTCTCCTTGGTGTAGACCTCCACGTCCACGATGATGCCGTATTCGCCGTGGGGGACGCGCAGGGAGGTATCGCGGACCTCTCTCGCCTTCTCGCCGAAGATCGCGCGCAGCAGGCGCTCCTCAGCCGTGAGCTCCGTCTCGCCCTTCGGGGTGACCTTACCGACCAGGATGTCGCCGGAATGGACCTCCGCGCCCACGCGGATCACGCCGTTTTCATCCAGATCCTTCAAAGCGTCCTCACCGACGTTCGGGATATCGCGGGTGATCTCCTCGGTACCGAGCTTGGTCTCACGGGCTTCGATGTCGTAGCGTTCGATATGGATCGAGGTATACACGTCGTTTCTGACCAGTTTTTCGTTGATCAGGACCGCGTCCTCGTAGTTGTAGCCTTCCCAGGTCATGAAGCCGATCAGGGCGTTCTTGCCCAGGGAGATCTCGCCTTCGCTGGTGGCGGGGCCGTCCGCGATCACGTCGCCGGGCTCCACCCTGTCGCCCACGTTCACGATGGGGCGCTGGTTGATGCAGGTCCCCTGGTTCGAGCGCATGAACTTCATGAGCTCATAGGTCTCGGTGGTCCCGTCCTCGCACATGACCTCCACCCGGTCGGCAGTGGCGCGCACGACCGTACCTGCGTGGCGGCAAAGTACGCAAACGCCCGAATCGCAGGCGGATTTGTATTCCATGCCGGTGCCCACGTACGGCGCCTCCGTTTTCAGAAGAGGCACGGCCTGCCGCTGCATGTTCGCGCCCATCAGCGCGCGGTTTGCGTCGTCGTTTTCAAGGAACGGGATCATCGCCGTCGCAACGGATACGACCATTCTGGGCGAAACGTCCATGAAGTCGGCAAAACGGGGCTCGATCTCCTGGAACTCGTCGCGGCAGCGCACCGTTACGCGGTTATTGGTAAAGAAATTGTTTTCGTCCAGCGGCTCGTTGGCCTGCACGACGCGGTATTCGTCCTCCACGTCGGCGGTCATGTAGATCACTTCGCCGGTCACCTGCCCGGTGGTCTTGTCCACCCGGCGGAAAGGCGCTTCGATAAAGCCATATTTGTTGATCCGTGCAAAGGTCGCAAGATAAGAGATCAGGCCGATGTTGGGACCTTCGGGGGATTCGATGGGGCACATGCGCCCGTAATGCGTATAGTGGACGTCGCGGACCTCGAATCCGGCGCGGTCTCTGGAAAGGCCGCCGGGGCCGAGGGCGGACAGACGGCGTTTGCTGACGAGCTCCGCCAGGGGGTTGGTCTGGTCCATGAACTGGGACAGCGGGGAGGACCCGAAGAATTCCCGGATCGCCGCCGTCACGGGACGGACGTTGATGAGCTGCTGAGGCGTCAGCTTTTCGATCTCCTGCGTGTGGATAGACATCCTCTCGCGCACCACGCGCTCCATGCGGGTGAAGCCCACGCGGAACTGGTTCTGCAGCAGCTCTCCCACGCTGCGGACGCGCCGGTTGCCGAGGTGGTCGATATCGTCAAAATGGCCGACGTTGTGCGCAACGCACGTCAGATAGTTAATCGTCGCAAAAATATCGTCGATGGTGATATGCTTCGGGATCAGCTCGTCGCAGCGGGCGCGCAGCGTCTCGGTCAGCGCATCCTTATCGTCGCCGCAGGCGTCCATGATCTCCTGCAGGACCGTAAAACGGACCTTTTCGTTGACGCCGAGCTTTTCGAGCTCCTCCACGGTGAACATGGGCAGGTATTCTGCGGGCTCCACCATCTGGTTGGAGATGACCTTCACCTCTTCGCCTTCGGGCGTCGTCACGTAAACGATCTTCACGCCCTCCTGCTCGATCCGGGCTGCAAGCTCCTTGGTGATCTTCGCGCCCTCTTCCGCCAGCACTTCGCCGCTGTATTCGGAGACCACGGTCTTTGCCAGCTTATGCCCGCGGATACGCTCGGAGACGCCGAGTTTTTTATTGTATTTATATCTGCCCACCCGGGAAAGATCGTAGCGGCGGTCGTCAAAGAACAGGCCGTTCAGGTGGGATTTCGCAGTCTCGATCGTCGGCGGCTCGCCGGGACGCAGCTTTTTGTAGACCTCCAGCATCGCCTCCGCAGAGTTGGTGGAGGGATCCTTTTCAAGGGTCGCGAGGATCCGCTCGTCGTTTCCGAAGAAATCAAGGATATCGGCGTTGGTCTCAATACCCAGCGCACGGATGAACGTCGTGATCGGCAGCTTGCGGTTCTTGTCGATCCGGACGTAGAACACATCGGAGGAATCGGTCTCATACTCAAGCCATGCGCCGCGGTTCGGGATCACCGTGGTCGCGAACAGCTTTTTGCCCAGCTTGTCTCTGGTCATTTCGTAATAGACGCCCGGAGAACGCACGAGCTGTGAAACGATCACACGCTCTGCGCCGTTGATAATAAACGTACCGCTCTCGGTCATCAGCGGGAAATCGCCGATATAGACCTCCGCCGTCTTGATCTCGCCGGACTGCTTGATCTTGAGCTGCGCCTCGACCTTCAGAGTCGCGGAATAGGTCGCGTTGCGCTCTTTGCAGACCTTGACGCTGTACTTCGGCGTGGAGTTGATCGAATAGTCCAAAAAGGTAAGCTCCAGGTTGCCGGTATAATCGGTAATACCGTTGACGTCCCTGAGCACCTCTCTGAGACCGGTGTCGAGAAACCACTGGTAGGAGTTCTTCTGGACCTCGATGAGGTTCGGCATCGGCATGACCTCATGGATCTTGGAAAAACTCTGCCTGGTTTTTCTGCCCACTTTTACGGGTTTCGTTCTCATCATAGAAACATTTCACTCCGATCTGAAATTTCCCCTTGACAAATCTCTGTATTTTGTGTACAATGCATATAGAAAATTTATCTAAGGGATATTTGTATCCATTATAATGCAGTATATAATTTTATAGAAAGAGTCGGCGTTTGTCAAGAGAAAAATGCCGGTTTTTTTTATTTTTGCGGAAATTTTTTCACTTTTTTCTCCATTCAGCACCGTTTTTTTTGCCTTTCGGGCAAAAATCAAAAAAAAGAAGCCCCGGATACGCACTGTCTGATCCGGTGCGCATCCGGGGAAACCGGCGAAAACCCGCGTGATACACGCGGCGCCGTGGTACTTATTTCATTCTGTTTCACGCAAGGCTCTGCAGATACCTGACGCTCTTTTCGGCGGCGGAGAGCTCCGTATTGCCGGTATCGGGGCGGTCCTGCTCCACGATCAGCCATTTGGCGCCTGCCTTTTCGGCGGCGGCGACGATGGCGGGCATATCCTGTACGCCGTAGCCCACGGGCTTGAAGCTGAAGTCCTCCTCGCCCGCTTCTTCGCCCTCGGTCTCGATGCCGATCAGCTCATACAGCTTTTTCGGTTTCTCTCTGCCCTTCATGACGAAGTCCTTCAGGTGCACGACCGGCGCGCGACCGCTGTACTTCAGAACGTAGGGGGCGGGATCCTCGCCGCCCACGTTTACCCAGCACACGTCGAGCTCGGTCTGCAGGTCCTCGGCGGGCACGGTATCGTACATGACGTCGAGCCCGTATTTCCCGTCCAGCTTCACGAACTCAAAGTCGTGGTTGTGGTACAGCAGAGTAAGCCCGTTTTCGCGGCAGATCTTGCCGATCCGTGCGATCTCGGCAAGCGTCTCGGCAAACGCGGGCTTTCCGGGACGGTATTCCTCGTCCAGATACGGCACTGCGATATAGGGGCACCCGATCTCTTTGTAGGTCGCGATCACGGAATCGATATCCGCCTTCATATCGGCAAACGGCACATGCGCGCTGACAGGCGTCAGGCCGTACTTTTCAAGCAGCGCCTTCACTTCCCCGGCGCTTTTTCCGAACAGCCCGGCGAACTCAACGCCTTCGTAGCCCATCTCCGCCACCTTTTTCAGGGTGCCCTCAAAATCCTGTTCCATTTCATTTCGTACGGTGTACAATTGAAGTCCGATCGGTAACATCGTGATTCCCTCCGCTTTTCAATTCTTGTTTTTCTATTATTTTCCGGCTGGGAGCCGGTTTTCTATTCTGGAAAACTCTCCGTCCGCTGCGGGACGATGTTTTCAAGGAAATTGACCTCCAGCGCCCTGCCGTCTTTTCCGATACGCAGCGTCTTTATCTCATACGGCTGCATATCCAGCCAGAAGGCGGCGTCCGCAGGGTCAAACAGCACGGACGCCCTGCACTCCCGGTCCACCGACTGCACGAGCCGCAGCACCAGATCGCCGGAGCCGTCCTCACAGAGCTTGAACGCCTTCAGCAGTACGCCCTTGCCGGTCAGCGTAAACACGTCCTTAAAAACGGGACGTTCTGGGGTCGCGGCGGCATAGCTGACCGATTCCGCCCGTTCCCGGTCCGCAACGGCAGCGGCGTAGGCGCAGGCTGCGGAAAGCGCCGCGTCGTCGGTCGGGACAGAATCCGCCGTGGGGACCTGCAAAAAGCACAGCGCGCGCACCGCATCCGCAAAAGGCGCGCTGCGGTCGGGCTGCCCGCACAGATAATACGCCGCGGCGCTCTGCCGGCGGGACATAAACAGCGCGGACGCCGTCGTCGTCATCTCGGAAAAATATCCGCTGCCGCGCGGGTCCTCCGGAACGACGGGCAGCGCACCGGAAAGCACGGGCACGTCGTAAAAAGCAGGGTCGCCCTCCAGCGCATTTATGGCGTCGTCCGGCAGGAAGGCCAGGCGCTTACGCTGCATGACGGCGGACAGGACCTTGCTGCCGTCGGGGGACGCCCACAAAAACGCACCCGGCAGACCGTCGGACGCGGCCTCCTCCGGCAGACAGATCAGCGCTCTGTGCACGCCCGCAAGCCGCAGAAGCTGCGGCAGCGCCGGGTTCACAGCGGCGTCCGGCATCAGAAACGCAAGCTTTGCGGTGACCGACAGGCGTTTGTGCAAAAACAGCTGGGACTGCACCAGCGCCTCCGTCGTCAGCGTATCGTCCGGATAGGCGGCAACGCCCAGTACGGGCACCACGCCGCCCGCCTGAACGGCGGCGGCAAGCGCCTCAAGTACCGCCGGCGCGTTCTGTTCAACGGCAAGCAGAGACGGCACGTCCACGCCGAGGTACAGCGGCTGTTCCGGGTCCTGCAAAGACTGCGCCAGCTGCCACTGGGAGACCACGTCCGCATACCGCTCGCCGGCGATGGGCATAAACGGGAAGCGCGGCATCCTTAAGGGGATAAACTTTGAAGTGCTCATGCGTCTGCCTCCTCATCTGCAAGTATGCCGCTGTATTTTCCGAGCCAGTAGGCGAAGGTATATACGTAAGCGCTCTCCAGCACGTACTCTCCGTTTTCACCGTTAAAGCTGTCGGTATAATCATAGGGATCGCGGTCATATTTCGTTACGGGATGCTCGTCCGGCGGCAGCAGCCACGAAACCTCCTGCATCCCGCCGAAGCGGCGGCGCAGGGGCGCGTCCCACCGCTGCGTCACGCCGCAGGGCGCAGCCATGCGGGAGACCGGGTGCCGGCGGAACCAGTCGACGAGGCGCTCGGTATCCACCGTTTCGTCGGGGCATGCAAGCATGTACGGGAAATCGTAGCCGGGGTTGTGCTCCCGGCGGAAGGTGCCGTTCCAGCCCTTATAGCCCTGCCGGTAGAGCGCTTTGAGATCCTCGTCTTCTTCAAGCGTGATCAGCGTCCAATAGGCGGCGGTCGCCAGCATATTGTCGCCGTACATCAGCTCCTCCACCTGTTCGAGGTCCGAAAGCCCCGCGCTGATCGTAAAACGCATATCGTGCTTTGCGGTCAGCTGCGCGTAGCCTTTTTCCTGCGTCAGCTCCCGGTAACTCTCCGCCCAGCGGCCGGTTTCCCCTGTGATCGCCATAACGACCTTGTGGTACATGAGCAGTTCCGC
Organism: Clostridia bacterium; assembly: GCA_017430145.1. GTDB lineage: Bacteria > Bacillota > Clostridia > Oscillospirales > Acutalibacteraceae > RUG806. The sequence continues at coordinate 64,429 of JAFRNP010000058.1, read as the reverse complement.
CGCGTTCAGGCAGGCGTCGCTCCATCCGAGGCGCGTTGCAAAATACCGTTCGCTCCATTTTGCCCAGGTGGTGGGATTGCCGTCGCACTCCACCATTTCAAGCCCGTTGTCGAGAATATGCCCGAGAATATTTTTCGCGCTGGTTTTGATGATATCGTCCAGCTCCGGGTCCTCTTCGCCGAGGATCGTGTGGGCGTGATACATCAAAAGAAAATGCAGCGTGATCTCATCGGAACTGGTGTCGCCCTTGTAGCGCAGCCCTTCAAGCGTAAAACCTTCGTCCGTAAACAGATGGCAAAGCCGCGCGGGGACCGGCGCCGCAGCCGGGATGATCCTGCCGACTCTGCCCGCCCTGCGTGCCTCTCCGGTATCAAGGCAAACGGCCCTGCCGTTCTCCATTCTGTAAAAGAAGCCGTCGTTGGGCAGAGGCTCGTCCGGCGTAATATACGTGCGGGCGACGAAACCGTTCCCGCGACGGGCGATATAGCAGAGAAGCTGGCACGCTTCGGTGGCGCGCACGGCGTTTGCGCGGGCGGAGACCGTCTGGGCGTTCTCCGGCCCGCGGGTACGCTTCAGATAGGCATACCGGAACAGTTCCCCCAGCGCGAAACCGGCGGTAAAGGTCCCGGAGTTATCGGAATGCCCGTAGCTGACGGCGGACGACGGATCCCACGGGACTGTCAGCTGTTTCTGGCTCACCATGCCGTGGCGGTCCACATACCGACGGGACTCCTCCGCCAGAAGCCGCGCCTTTTCTTCGGCGGATATCTCCGAAAGCGTCAGCAGCACGGCGGCGGTATCGGTCAGCACCCAGACCTGCTCAATATCGGGGTCCGGCGCAAATACGGCGCGGACGTTCGGATCGGGCAGATCTTTTTTTGCGGAAAAATACATGACCCGGTCCGCCTCCCGTTCCGGGGAAAAGGCAAGCCGCGTCAGGCCGTTCGGCGCGCCCATCCAGAGAGCGCCGGCAGTGCGGGCGCAGCAGGTATAGTCTTTTTTCCGCGCGGGCAGGGGCACGCGCACACCGGAGAGCTCCGGCGGGACAGATGGCTCCCGAAGCGCCGAAGGAACACGCGGATCATCCGGCCGGAAGAATTCCGACCGGCGCGCCCATACGGAAAAAACCGTAAACGTCTGCATGGTTTCTCCTCCTCATTTCCTCTGTAAAACGACGGGGAGGGCCCCGTCCGTACGCCGCCGGCGAAAGCCGGCGTCCATATCATCATTTTACCATCTTTTTATCAGGAAAGCAATAGGAGATTTTCATGATTATTCGGGGCGCTGTGCATCGGCAGCCAATCTGTTCTTCATCGTTTATTGACCGGCAAAAGAAGCTCACGATGTTTCTTCGGACATCTCCCCTGCGGCGGTGATCCTGACGTTTTCAAATGCGTCGCCGCAAACGGTATGGATGATATCCGAGATCTTCAGTACCGTGTCGTCCCGCATCGCGCTTTTGCTGACGATCACATCCACACTGTTGTCGGAGATCACCGCAAGGCAGTCGCCGCCGACGGCTGCTGTCACCAGCGTTTCCAGATCGTTTTGCGTTTTGATGGCGGCTGTCAGCGCCGCAAGCTTTTCGGACGCCTCGCCCGCGGCTTCATTATCCGGGTCCGCGGAAGCCGCCACCGCCTGCAGCTCCTCGATGGCGCTCGCCTGACTGACCTCCCTGTCCAGCCGGGCGGAAGCAAAATAGTCCGCCTCCTCCTGCGTCATCGACGCAAACTGCGCCGCGCCGTCGCGGGCGTCCTCCTGCCCGGCGGGGGCTGTCCCCTCCGGCGACAGACGCGTCTCGGAACCGGTGTAGTACCAGTTCACAAACACTGCGGCGCCGAGGGCGACGACCAGCGCCGCCAGCACCAACTGTCTTTTTCCGATCAATACGTGCATACTGTTTCCTCCTGTCGTTTAGGGCCTGTATCCCATTATTTCTCCATCCGGCTGACGTGGATCCGGTTTGCGCTGACGCCGAGCGCCGCGCCGACCAACGCCGTCACCTCCCGCCGTACCGCCGCGCTGCCGCCGCCCTCGCACGCCACGGCGACGCCGCGTACCGAAGGCGCGATCAGCTTTTCGGGCAAACCTTCTTTCCCGCCGCTGTCTCCTACCAGCACGACGCTTTCACGCGTGCCGCCGTTGATATCGGCGCCGGTATCCCTTGCATAGACGTAAGCTTCCATACTGTCAAGGGTCACGATCACGCGCAGTTTTCCGACGCCGTCCACACCGGACAACAGCTTTGTCAGCCGCTCTTCCAGCCGCGTTTCGGCCTGTTCGATCTGCTGTACGGGCGTTTCGGCAGTCTTTTTCGCAGCCTTTTCGCCGCCGGCGCTCAGAAGAAGCAGCAGCGCCCCGACGCACGCAAGGCACGGGACCAAAAGCGCGCGTTTATCCGTCTTCAGCTTTTGAAAAAGTCCCCGGATCTGTTCTTTCTGGTTCACGGCCTGACCTCGATCTTCACCTCGACCGCCTCCCCAAACAGCTCGCGCACGGCCGTCTCCACGTTTTCGGCGTCCGCCCCGCCGGACGGAAACACAATCTCCAGCCGCTGTAAGTCTATGCGCATATCGCCGTCGATATGCAACGCAAACGAAGCGGTATACGGCGCGTCGGTAACGGTTTTCAGCCGTTCTGCCAGAACGCCGTTCATCAAGCGCTCGGCGGCTGCGCCCGCGACCTCGGCGGCGGCTGAAAAATCATCCGCATCGTATCCGCCGGCAGACGCCGGGACCGGCAGTCGGAGACGGAACGCAGGCAAAAACTGCAGCACAGCGAAAAACAACGTCACCGTGAGCACGCTTTTTGCGGTTTCCGTCAGACGGCCGTGCGGCAGCACGAACGTCACCGCCCCCATAATGACGGCGGAAAACAGCAAAAACAAAGCGAATTGACGCAGCGCGTCCATACCGTACCTCTTTTCTTTCCCTGCGTTAATGACCGGCATCCTCAACCAGCGCGCATCCGGACCACCAGCGCCAGCGCCACGATAAACACGACGGAGTGAAACATCTGGACCGCCAGCAATACGCCGTACAGCTCCGAAAGCGCCTTTGAAAACACGGCGGCGCTTTTTTGACCGAGAGAACCTGCCGCCGCCGAAAAAAGCGACGTCAGAATGATACCCGCAAGAAGCCGTATAAACGCAGGCAGCCCCACCGCCAGCAGGACCGGGACCGTCAAAACCGCCGCCGTCCCGCGTACGAGCGCAAGTCCTGCCCCGACGCTCCCCAGCGCCTCCGAAAGCGCGCCGCCCACGACCGGGACGCCGCCGACCAGCAGCTTTCCGCCTTTCAGCAGCACGGAATCCGCCGCGTCCGTCAGCACGCCCTTTACGGTCAGCACCGCCGAAAACAGCCCTGCCGCCAACCCTACGCCCCACTTGACCGCCCGGTTCAAAAGCTGCAAAAGTGTCCCGGCAATACCTTCCTGCCACAGCGCGTCGGCGGCGGCGAGGGAGACGGAGATCCCCGCCAGCATCGGGAGCTGTTCGCAGAAAACGACGGATACCGTCTGGCTGAACAGAAAGAGCGTTCCGTTGATCCCCGCCGCAGCCGCCGCGCTGCCCGAGAATGCCAGCAGCCCCGTCAGAACCGGCAGCAGAAGCAGCATCAGGTCCTTTGCGGCGGCAAGGGCGCTCGTTACCGCATCCACAAGCGACGTTGCAGGCGCCAGCATCGCAAACAGCAGCGCCGCCGTCCCGATCTGCCCGCCAGACACACGCAGCCTGCCCTCGGGCATCAGATCCTGAAAGATCTTCAGCGCCGGCAGCAGCGCGAACGCCGGCAGGCATTCCCGAAGCCCGACGCGAAGGCCGTTATATAACAGGTCCGTTAGTCCCTGCAAAAGAGCCGGGACCGACAGGTCGTTGAGGGAACGCAGCGAAAAAGATTCCAGTCCCAGCTGTGCCAGAAGCGAGCGGGTCTCGTCGTCAACGACGGAAAAAAGAGAAGCAAGCTCTTCATCGGCAAAGGTTTCGTCCGTCGACGCCGCAGCGGCAGGCTGCGTCAGAAAAATACAGCACAGAAGCGCAAGCACGCAGACGACAGCCGTTTTCAGACGCCGCCGAGCCAGGCGGACAAAAGCTGCAGGATCGCCTTGAAGATCGGCAGCGCAAGGATAACGATCAGCACGCCGCCGGCAAACTCCACCTGTTTCGCAAGCGCCGTCTGCCCGCAGTCCCTGGCGGTATCGGCGGCAAACTGCGCCGTCAGCGCCGACAGCAGGATCTTTATCAGCGTCCCTCCGTAGGACGCCGTCGTCTGATTGCCGGCGATCAGGTTCAGAAAGAACGTACGGATCTCGCGCAGGTCCTGGGCGATCAGAAAAAACAGCAAAACCGCCGCGCCGATCTGTAATATAAAAGCAAGTTCCGGGCGCGTCTCCCTGAGCAACGAATACAATACCGCTTCGCAGACCACGACGGCGCACAGCTTTACGATCACAGCCCGAAAACACTGCGGACCGTTTCAAAGAGCGTACGTACCGACGGCAGCAGCAGCATGATCACCGCGATCATGCCCGCAAGCGTCACAAGCATGGTGTATTCCTCCTTACCCGCCCGCGCCAGGATCTGATTGAGCACGGCGGCGATCAGCCCGACGGCGGCGATCTTAAACAAAACGTCGATCTCCAAAAACGTCCCTCCAACCTGTTTACAAAAGCAGCACCGCCGGCAGCACCGACGCCGCGGCGCCGATCGCAAGCCTGAGCCGCTCGCGTTCCCGGCATACTTTATACGCCGTTTCCGCCTGCAAGGAAAAAAACTGCCGGCGGTCGCGGCAGGCGGCGGCAAACCGCATTTCGTCCGTCTCGCTCAGCGCCCCGGCAAAGCTCCCCAGTACGTCCCGCTCACGGGCGGTCAGAAGCGGCTGGGAAGCAGCAAGCCTCTGCCAGGCGTCCGGCAGATCCCCCGTACAGGCATCCCGAAAAAAGGATGAGAACTGTGCAACCCGTGCGCCTTCCGCCGCCAGCCGCAGAAGCACCGGCGTCGGCAGGCACGCCCCCGCACACACGTCTGCAAGCCGTTCAAAAAACGCAGCGTACGTTTCAAGCGCCGCGCACCTGCGCCGCGCCGCGACCGTAAGGTTCAGCGACAGCAGAAAAGGCGCCGCGCTCAGAAGTGCGATCCCGAGCATCCGCAACCCGCTCCTCTCCTTTCCGAAATGCTTCCGCCGCCGGTCCTTTCAGGATCCGGTCGACCCGCCCGGGGCGCCCGGCAGCAAGAAAGACAACCCTTTCAAATACGCCTGCCTGCCGGAGCTGCCGGTACTGCGTACGCCTGACAAGCTCTTCCGGGGTTCCTGCATGGATCGACGCCAGAAACCGCACACCCGTATTGAGCGCACGGCACACGGCAGCCGTCTCCGCCCCGGAGCCCAGCTCGTCGCACACGATCCATTCCGGGTTCAGAAGACGTACCGCGCGTTCGATCGCCTCCCCTTTCGGTACGCAGCCGATCACGTCGCAGGTCACACAGCCGGGCGACCCTTCAACAAACGCGGAAAACTCCTCCCGTTCGTCGATCACAGCCACCCGCTTAAATCCGCCGCCCGCGCCGGAAAGGCGCCGTATGCAGCTTTTGAGCATCGTCGTCTTCCCGCAGCCCGGCGGTCCGGCGATCAGGAGGCTGCCGGCGTCAAGGCAGCCGCAGACTTCCTCCGGCGGCATCGGCGGGGAAATAAGCGGGATACGGAAATGAAGGGAAGTGATCCCGCCCGCGCCGATGCGCGCGTCGCTTGCGGCGCCGCAAACGGCGATCCGGCAGCCGCCGACCGTCAAAAAACCTGCGCCCAGCTCTTCTTTTTTGCGAAACAGCGAATACTCCGCCGCCCGCGCCAGAAGCCTCAGCATCTCTTCCGCGTCCAGGCGCAGACAGTCCTGGGCAGGATGATCGGAAAGCGTCCCGTTTTTTCGGCAGAAACGCGCGCCGTTTTCACAAAAGAAAACCACCGCTTTGCCGGCGTAAACGCAGACCTCTCCGAGATCCCGGACCCCGGCAGCGCATCGGCGCAGGACAGCCGCCTCCGGCGGCAAAAAAAAGGAAAAGACCCGTTCCCGAAAGTCCGTTTGTTCCAAATCCGTCCCCTCCTGTTAACGGATCGCCGCGGCGTAAAACCGAAAAGAATTGACAATTCTTCCTTTATCGGCTATAATTGTTCACGATCGGCGGTCCTGCCCGTCCGCCGCCGGTTCATTACAAGTATATGGACAGGGTCTTTGTGATATGAATCAATCTGGAAACGCCGAAAAGAAAAATAAAAAAACCGACGCATACCTGACCTGGAAGCATCGGCTCGATATCGTATTCGCTTTTCTCGCGCTGTGCGCCCTGGCGCCGTTCATGCTGCTGCTGGTGCTGCTGATCCGGCTGGACAGCCGGGGGCCCGCGATCTTCACGCAGATGCGGGTCGGCCAAAACGAAAAGCTGTTCCCCTGCTACAAATTCCGTACCATGCTTAAAGACTCTCCCCATCATCTTGCCAGCGCCGATTTTTCCGAGGCGCAGAATTACATCACCCGGGTCGGGAAGCTGCTGCGCAAAACCAGCCTCGACGAACTGCCGCAGCTGATCAATATCCTGCGCGGGGAGATGAGCTTTATCGGCCCGAGGCCGCTGATCCCCGAAGAGACGCAGGTCCACGAGCTGCGCCGGAAGTACGGCGTGTACGCCCTGCGCCCCGGGATCTCGGGCTACGCGCAGGTCAACGGCCGCGATTTTGTCTCCGACGAAGAAAAAGCGCGCCTCGACGCCTATTACCTCAACCACCTCTCCCTAAGGCTTGACGTAAAAGTACTGGTCGACACGGTGGTAAACGTGATCAGAAAAAAGGACATTCAAAACTGACCCCGCTTTTTTATGTATTGTAAATAATGATAAAATAAAAAAGAGGCCCTGCCCCCGCATACAGACGCCGACCGGTTGCTTTATAAACCCGTTTCTCAAAGATCTATAAGCTTTCTATGATCAACGCCGCACCCCGCGGCGTTCCGCCTTTTATCATTTCTCTTTTTTGATTTTATTTTTCCCGATCAGAAGCCTCCCTCCGAGGCCTATACGTGAAGGCGAAAAAAGCGTTCCGGCAGCCGCCGGAACGCTTTTTTTTATTATCCGCCGAGATAGGCTTTTTTGATCTCCTCGCTCTGCATCAGCTCTTTGCCGGTGCCGGTAAGCGTGATCTTTCCGTTTTCGAGCACGTACGCCCGGTCGGAGATCGCCAATGACTTATTGGCGTTCTGTTCCACCAGCAGGATCGTGGTCCCGCTCTCATGGAACGCCTTGATGATATCAAAGATCTCGTCCACCAGGATCGGCGAAAGGCCCATGGAGGGCTCGTCCAGCATCAGAAGCTGCGGGGCGCTCATCATGGCGCGGCCCATTGCCAGCATCTGCTGCTCGCCGCCCGAAAGGGTACCGGCGATCTGCCGCCGGCGTTCCTCCAGCCGGGGGAAATGACGGAACACGTTTTCAAGGTTGGCAGCGTATTCCCCTGCCGGACGCGTATAGGCGCCCATCTCGATATTCTCTTCCACGGTCATCTGCTGGAAGATCCGTCTGCCCTCCGGCACGTGGGCGATGCCCATGGACACCACTTTGTGCGCAGGGATCCCTCCGAGGGACTTTCCCTCAAAAAGGATCGACCCCGTTCGGGAGCGAAGCAGTCCGGAAATCGTTTGCAGCGTGGTGCTCTTGCCCGCGCCGTTGGCGCCGATCAGCGTCACGATCTCGCCCTGGTTCACCTCAAAGCTGATATCCTTGATGGCATGGATCGAGCCGTAATACACGTTGATGCCGTTTACTTCAAGCATTGCCATACGCTCATTCCTCCATGCTGTTGTTGCCGAGATACGCCTTGATGACCTCGGGGTTGTTCTGGATCTCTTCCGCCGTGCCCTTGGCGATGATACGCCCGAAGTTCAGCACGCAGATGCCTTCGCAGATGCCCATGACCAGCTTCATATCGTGCTCGATGAGCAGAACGGCGATTTTGAACGAATCACGGATCTTCACGATATTTTCCATCAGCTCCGCCGTCTCATTCGGATTCATGCCCGCGGCGGGCTCGTCAAGCAAAAGGAGCTTCGGGTTGGTCGCCAGCGCCCGCACGATCTCCAGCCGGCGCTGGGCGCCGTAGGGCAGGTTGCCCGCCTTGATATTCGCCATGTCCTGCATGTCGAATATGGACAGAAGTTCCATCGCGCGCTCGTGGAATTCCTTTTCGTGGGTCCAGAACCGCGGCAGACGGAAAATGCCCTCAGCGGTACTGTATTTGATCCGGTTATGCAGACCGACGCGCACGTTCTCTTCCACGGTCATATTGTTGAACAAACGGATATTCTGGAACGTACGGGCGATGCCCATCTTGCTGATCTGCACCGTACTTTTGCCTGTGGTGTCGTGCCCGTCAAGCATGATCGTCCCGTGCGTGGGGGTATACACCTTAGTCAAAAGGTTGAACACCGTGGTCTTGCCTGCGCCGTTGGGGCCGATCAGACCCGCAATCTCCGTTTTGCCCACCGTCAGGTTAAAATCATCCACAGCCTTCAGGCCGCCGAATTCGATACCCAGATGGACGCATTCAAGCACGGGAGGTTTGCCGAGATCACGCTCCGGAATGATCGAGGTGCTGGGCACGGGGACCATTTTGCCCTTTTCAAAAACCTTCATGCTCACACCTCCCCTTCGCTTTTCCGTTTCGGAACAGCCTTGAACAAAAGCGTCTTGACGTCCTGCAGAAGCTTTTGCAGAAGCGCCTTCATCTTCGGGCTGTTTGTGGCAAGCATAACAAGGATAAGGACGATCGCGTAGATCAGCATTCTGTACTGGTCAAAGCCGCGCAGCACCTCCGGAAGCAAAGTCAGGACGGTTGCGGATATTATGGAGCCCAGCATGTTGCCAAGGCCGCCCAATACGACGAACACCAACACCAGGATCGATTTATTGAAGTCAAATTTATCCGCAGCAAGGCTCGTATAGTTCAGCCCGTACAGCGCGCCCGCCGCCCCGGCGAGGGTGGTGGAAATCACGAACGCGATCATTTTGTTTTTCATCACTTCCACGCCCACCGATTCCGCGGCGATGCGGTTGTCGCGGATGGCGATCACCGCGCGGCCGGTACGGCTTTTGATGAAGTTAAGGATGATAAACAATGCGATCAGGATCAGGATAACGCCTGCGCCGAAGGATGAGATCTTTGTTGTGCCGATCGCGCCCTGCGCGCCCTTGATGATCGGAAGCCCGCCTTCGACAAGCTCCAGATCGGCCACGGTTTTCGTTCCGCGGAAGTTAAACAGGATATGCAGCCCGTTTTTATCGTGCCCGACGATCAGGCAGGTGATAATGTCCCGGATGATCTCTCCGAATGCCAGCGTCACGATGGCAAGGTAGTCGCCGCGCAGACGCAGAACCGGCAAACCGATCAGAAAACCGCCGACAGCGGCAACGCAGGCGCCGCAGGCAATGGAGAGCGCAAGCCGGAGCGCCGTGTTCGGCACCGCGTCGATCAGGCTTTGCGAAGCCACAACGCCCGAAAAAGCGCCGAGGCTCATAAAGCCCGCATGGCCGATGCTCAGCTCACCCATAATGCCCACCGTCAGGTTCAGGGAAAGCGCCATAACGATGTAACAGCATACAGGCACAAGCATACCCTGCATATGCTGTTCCAGATTGCCGCTCTTTTGCAGAAGCGTGACGATAAAGAACGCCGCGACGACGACGATATAGGGAAGCGCAGAACCCGAAACGGATTGCAGATTGCTTTTTTGCAGTTTCTTCATCCGAATCCCCCCTTTACACTTTCTCGGGAACATATTTCCCGAGCAGTCCGGCCGGACGGATCAGAAGCACAATGATCAATACGGCGAATACGATCGTGTTTGCAAGCTGCGTAGAGACGTAGGCCTTCGCAAAGGATTCGATGAGCCCTATCAGAAGGCCGCCGAGGAACGCGCCGGGGATCGAACCGATCCCGCCGAAAACGGCTGCCGTAAACGCCTTGATGCCGGGCATGGAGCCGGTGGTCGGCGACAGCGTCGGGTACGATGAGCACATCAGGACGCCCGCAACCGCGGCAAGCGCGGACCCGATGGCAAATGTCACCGAGATCGTCTTATTCACGTTGATACCCATGAGCTGCGCCGCGCCCTTATCCTCAGAGCAGGCGCGCATCGCCTTGCCCATCTTTGTATTGGATGTAAAAAGCGTGAGCCCGACCATGATGATCACACAGGCGCCGACCGTCATCAACGAGATATACGTCACACTCAGGCTGTCGCTTGCAGTCTCTCCCTTGATAAGCATAAGGGATCCTTCGATGATCGACGGATAGCTTTTCGGGTTCGACTTCCAGATCAGCAGCGCTGAATTCTGCAAAAGATAGGATACGCCGATCGCGGTGATCAGCACCGCAAGCGACGGCGCAGCACGCAGCGGCCGGTAGGCAAACCCCTCGATCAGAACACCGAGCAGGGTACAGACCAACATCGCAGCCAGCAGCGCGACCCACCAGGGCATCCCCAGATTGAACATGAGGATATACGATATATACCCGCCGACCATGATCACGTCGCCGTGGGCAAAGTTCAGCATCTTCGCGATCCCGTAAACCATGGTGTACCCGAGCGCGATGATCGCGTACACACTGCCGAGGCTCAACCCGTTGATCAGATGCGATAAAAAAACAATCATATGTTACCTCGTTTTAGTATCTAAACAAAAATCGGCCGCCGTATTTCCGGAAGCCGTCTGGCAGGAGGGAATGCCGTAAGCCTACGGCATTCCCCGTTGTTATGATCTGTCGACCTGCCGTCGGCAGATCATGCTGTGCCAAAACGATAGAACGATGTCTGTGCAGGTTACGGAGTCACGTAAGCGCCGTCCTTGATCACAACAGCCATGGGAGCCTTGGAGACAGCACCGCTCTCATCCCAGGTCATGCCCTGACCGGTCAGACCGTCGACGGTGATCGTCGCCATCTGGGCAACCAGCGCCTCGCAGATATCGGCAGCAGCCATATCCGGCGTGCAGCCAGCGTTCTGAAGGGCCTGATAGATGATATAAACAGCGTCGTACGCGTCGGCGGCGAACTGGTTCGGAACCTCGCCGTAAGCAGCCTGATAAGCGTCAACGAAATCCTTCGCGTTGGGATCGTCAGCGGAGAAGGGGGTCAGAAGCATGACGCCCTCAGCAAGAGAGGTATCAAAACCTTCCACCGTCAGGATGCCGTCCATGCCGTCCACACCGAAGAAGGTGGGCGCATAATCCATATCAGCGGCCTGCTTCAGGATAACGGAAGCGGGGGTGTAATAGATGGGCAGGAAAACGACTTCCGCATTCTTGGACTGCGCTTCCGTCAGCTGGACGGAGAAGTCCGTGGAAGTGGCGTCGGTGAAGGTGCCCTCATAGACCACGTCGATGCCCTTGGCTTCGGCTTCCTTCACAAAAGTGTCGCGGATGCCCTGAGAATACGCATCGTCGTTTCTGTAAATAACGGCAACGCTCTTGCCGGCAAGATTTTCGGCAATGTAGTCAGCGGACGCGGTGCCCTGGTTCGGGTCGGTGAAGCAAACCTGGAACATATTGTCCTTACCGTCGATAACGTCGGTGGAGGAAGCAGAGGGAGTCAGGCAGAAGATTCTGTCGTTGGCAGCTTCGGCGGATACCGCAACGGCGGGCGTCGTGGTGATCGGGCCGACAAGCGCCTGCATACCCCAGTCAACCAGTGTGTTGTAAGCGTTGACAGACTTTTCGGCGTCGTGCTCGTCATCCTGCGCCTGATAGGCAAACTGGATGCCGCCCTTGGCGTTGATCTCGTCCACAGCGATCTGCGCGCCGTTCTTGGCGGCGTTGCCGTAGATCGCGGCAGGGCCGGTCAGCGGGCCGACAAGGCCGATTTTGAAAGCTTCGCCGTCAGCGGCGGGAGCTGCGGTCTCATCACCGGCAGGTGCTGCGGTCTCGTCGCCTGCAGGAGCAGCGGTCTCGCTGCCGCCGTCCTTCGCGCAAGCCGCAAACGCGGCGATCAGTGCGAAGCAAAGTACAAGTGCAATGATCTTTGTGAATTTTTTCATGAAAAATTCCCTCCTGAATATTATTCGGGGGATCGTGGGACCCGCCCGGAATTCTTAAAAAAAATATCATATTTCCGATGGCAAGTCAAGAGATTGATACAATTTTGTAACAATTCACTCCCACAAATTTATTTATGGTAATTGATTAAAAAATTTAATGATACAAAAACCTGTTCAAATGATAGATTTTTATTTATGATAGGTGTATAATCAAAATCCGAATTTCAGAAAGGAACCGTACGCGTTTCGTAAACGGCGCGTACCGCATAATGGAATGAAGATCATTATTGCCGGCTGCGGAAAGATCGGCAGCGCCCTGACGCGGAGCCTCGTACGCGAGGGACACGACGTCACGGTCATCGACAAAAAGAAAAGCAGCGTCGACGAGCTCGTCAACATCTGCGACGTGCGCGGTTTTTACGGCAACGCCGCGGACCCGGACGTGTTGCAGGAGGCGGAGGTCAGCAAGGCGGACATGCTGATCGCGGCGACCTCCACGGACGAGCTGAACATGCTGAGCTGTTTTTTTGCGAAAAAGATGGGCGTGCAGCATACCGTAGCGCGCATCCGCAACGCGGACTATAACGACGACAACCTGCCGTTCATCAAACAGCAGCTCGGGCTTTCCATGGCGATCAACCCGGAATACCAGACCGCCAACACGGTCTTTAACCTTTTAAAGCTGCCGTCCGCCGTCAAGATCGAGACCTTTTCCAACCGCAACCTTGAAATGGTGGATCTGCGTTTAAAAAGCGACTCCTCCCTGCACGGGCTGCAGCTTTCCGAAATGCGCGACCGGTACAAGGGCAACTATCTCGTCTGTACCGTGATCCGCGGGGAGAACGTTTTTATCCCGGGCGGTGATTTTACGCTGCAAAGCGGCGATACCATCGGGGTCATTGCCGCGCCCAACGAGATCCCGAAGCTTTTAAAACAGCTGAAGCTGATGAAAAAGCAGGCGCGCAACATCATGATCCTGGGCGCCGGGCGTATCACCTATTATCTTTCCAAAAAGCTGGCGTCGCTGGGCACAAACGTCAAGGTGATCGACAAGGACCTTGAAAAATGCGAACAGCTTGCCGAACAGCTTCCGAGCTGCGCCGTGATCTGCGGCGACGGCGCGGAGCAGGAGCTGCTTTTACAGGAGGGGATCCGGTCCATGGACGCGTTCATCGCCCTGACCGGCATCGACGAGGAAAACATCCTGCTCTCCGTGTTCGCCGGCGCTTTCCATACGTCGAAGGTCATCTGTAAGGTCAACCGGGAGGGGCTGACCGAAATAGCGGAAAGCCTGGGGCTGGACTGTGTGATCTCCCCTGAAAAGACCGTTACCGACATTATACTGCGTTACGTGCGCGCGCTGACGAGTACCGTCGGCAGCCGCATCGAAACGCTGTATCAGCTTGCGGACGGCAAGGCGGAGGCCGTGGAGTTCGTCGTGACCCCGGACTTCCCCGCCGCGGGGATCCCGCTAAAAGATCTGCGGCTGAAGACGAACATCCTGATCGCAGGCATCGTGCGAAACCGGAAAAGCATGATTCCCGCCGGTAAGGACGTGATCCTGCCCGGCGACAAGGTAATCGTTGTCAGTACCGGACGTACGATCACAGATCTGACCGATATCATCAAATGACGAAAGGACCGTTATGAACAGACGAATGATCCTTTATATGCCGCTGCAGATCCTGCGGGCCACCGCGCTTCTGATGCTGCTGCCGGCGGCTGTATCGATCTATTACCGGGAGCCCTGCGTCTGGAGCTTTCTGATCTGCAGCGGCGGGGCGCTGCTGCTGTCCATCCCGGCGGCAAAGCTGGTCAAACCCTATACCAAAGAGATCTACGCCAAAGACGGCTTCGTGATCGTGGCGCTGTCCTGGATCCTGCTTTCGGCGCTGGGAGCCCTGCCCTTTACGATCTCTGGAGAGATCCCGTCGTACGTCGACGCATTTTTCGAAACGGTCAGCGGGTTCACCACCACCGGCGCTTCGATCCTCACCCACGTGGAAAGCATGTCCCGCGGGCTGCTTTTCTGGCGCAGCTTCACACACTTTTTAGGCGGCATGGGCGTGATCGTATTCGTGATGGCGATCACGAACCTGTCGGACCGTCCGATCCACATCATGCGGGCGGAGATGCCCGGCCCCATCGTCGGAAAACTGGTTCCGAAGGCAAAGCAGACCGCCAAGATCCTGTATCTGATCTATATCGTCCTGACGTTGACGGAGATCGCGCTTCTTAAGATCGGCGGCATGAGCTTATTTGAGGCGACGGTCCACGCTTTCGGGACAGCCGGTACCGGCGGCTTCGGCATCCGTTCCGATTCCATCGCCGGGTATACGCCCTTCGCGCAGTGGGTGATCACCGTTTTTATGATGGTTTTCGGCGTAAACTTCAATTTGTACTATCTGATCCTGATCCGCAATTTCAAAACCGCGCTCAAAAGCCGGGAGCTGTGGGTGTACTGCGGGATCTTCGGCGGTTCGACGCTGCTCGTCACGCTGAACGTCCTGCGCATGTTCCCTTCCTTCGGGACCGCCCTGCGCCACGCGGCGTTTCAGGTCAGTTCCATTATGACGACGACCGGCTTCGTTACCACGGACTACGACCGCTGGCCGCAGCTATCAAAAACGGTCCTGCTGCTTCTGATGTTTATCGGCGCCTGCGCCGGGTCCACCGCCGGCGGGCTGAAGGTCTCGCGGGTGATCATTCTGGGCAAGACCATCCACCGGGAGGTCACCAGGATGCTGCACCCGCGCAGCGTGCGCGTGATCCGTTTTGAAGGCAAAAAACTGGAGGAAGCGGTCATCCACAACACCGCGGTATACTTTGTCCTTTACTTTATCTGCGTCATGGCAGGTTTTTTCCTGCTCAGCATCGAGCCGCTGGATCTGGAGAGCTGCTTTACCGCCGTCGTCGCCTGCTTCAACAATATCGGCCCCGCCTTCGGCGCCGCCGGTCCCGCGTCAAACTACGCTGTATTCTCACCGTTCTCAAAGCTGGTGCTTTCCGCCGCCATGCTGCTGGGCAGACTTGAGATCTTCCCGCTGATCCTTGCCTTTTCCCCGACGACGTGGATGAAAAAATGAGCGCTGCCGCTAAGCGGCAGCGCCCATTTTTTTTGCTTATTCGTCGCTGTGCGATTCCTGATACGCGATCTCCTCCGCCTTATCTCTGGCGGACTGTTCTTTGACCTGGGCGCGCACGACCTTGCGGTGCCTGCCGATGAGCCCGTTTTTGGAGAAGGCAACAAAAAACATTCCGATCAGCGACCCCGAACATCCGAGGATCAGATCCACCATGGTATCCACAAGGCCGCTCTCGCCGATGATCGTCGACTTTTGCAGCGTATAGCCGTACAGCCGGTCCATGGTAAACTCATAGAATTCCCACGCCACCATCAGAAACACGGAAAAGCAAAGCGCAAACATGGAAGCAAGCGCCGGGCTCAGGTGGCGGCTTTTCCCCTGAAACACGATGGCGAAATCATACGCAAAATACGAGGCGACGACGCCCGCCATAAAATGCTCGACAAGATCGATGTGCTCAAAATTCGTTTTCGTGTTGATCACATAGCCGATGATCACGCCGAAGAATATGAAGATATTCAGCAGAGTCTGAGAAAAGTATCCCACCTTTGTGATAAAGGATCTGCCGCCGAAAAGCTGCCACATATCCCACATATGCGAAAAGGCGATGGCAAACAGCCCCATCAGGAACTGGGTGGTGGAACCGTGCAGGATCCCGTAGATGCTGAACCCGAGCAGCGACGCGCGGATCGCCCACCAAAGGATGAGCTGCGGCATCGGCACACGGTTCAGCCGGTTCAGTTTTTTCATTTTGTTATCCTTCCGAAGTCTTCAGATCAAACAATCGCAGATCAATAATACCGATCCTGCCCGTAGGGCTGCTGGCTGTCATACGGCTGCTGCCCGTAAGGCTGTTGATCACCGTAAGGCTGCTGGCTGCCGTAAGGCTGCTGGCTGCCGTAAGGCTGCTGGCTGCCGTAAGGCTGCTGGCTGCCGTAAGGCTGCTGGCTGCCGTAGGGCTGCTGGCTGCCGTAGGGCTGCTGGTTACCGTAGGGCTGCTGGTTGCCGTAGGGCTGCTGGTTGCCGTAGGGCTGCTGCCCGTAAGGGGCAAACACCTGGGACATCCCGGCGACCTGCAAAAACCGCTCGTAATTTTTTTCTCTCGCCCTTCCCATGATCAAAAACCAGTCGATGATGGTCATGATCCCGAATACGCCGCAGGTCAGAAGCTTCAGAACGCCGAGCCCCACGTCGCCGACATAAAAACGGTCGATCCCCAGAAAGCCGAAAAAGATCGACAGCACCAGCGCAGTGGTCGGACCGCGGTAACCTGCGTTCGAGATGACCATGAGCTGGGAATCATCCATCCGTTCAAGCTGCTGTGTGATCGTCGGCACGTGCACAGCCTGAAAGTTGGACTGGTTCTGCAGAATAAAATACTGGATATTCTCTCTTGTCATTGAAACCCCTCCATATAAAACTATGCCTATTATATAGACGAAACGTCCCTTTGTCAAGCCGAATTCTTTTTTATCGTTTTCTGGCTTTCCCGAAAAAAGAGCGCGTCCTTATTGACTTCATACAGACAGCGCTTTATAATAATACCATAATACTAAATCCGGAGATGAAACTATGGACGTCAAAGACAGGTTTTTGACCTATGTATCCTTTTATACGACTTCCGACGAAGATTCCGACGCCTCCCCCACGACCGCAAGGCAGCTGGATCTGACGCGCCTTCTTGCAGAGGAACTGCGCAGCATCGGGCTGACGGACGCCGAAGCCGACGGTTTCGGGTACGTCTGGGCGCATCTGCCCGCAAACACCGATACCGACTGCGGCGTCGGCTTTATCTCCCACGTCGATACCGCCCCCGGCCCGAAGGGTGAAGGGATCCGTCCGCGCGTACTGCATTACACCGGCGGAGATATCCGGCTGAGCGACACGGTGACGACCGCAGAGGCGGATTTTCCCTCCCTTGCCGCGTTTGTCGGACAGGACGTGATCGTCACAGACGGCACGACCCTGCTCGGCGCCGACGACAAGGCGGGCGTCGCCGAGATCGTATCCGCCGTCGAATACCTGGTCCGGCACCCGGAGATCCCCCGTAAACACGTTGCCGTCTGCTTTACGCCGGACGAGGAGGTGGGCAAAGGCACCGCGCACTTTGATTTTGACAAGTTCGGCGTTAAAGAAGCGTACACCGTGGACGGCGGTGTGCTCGGCGAGATCGAATACGAAAACTTCAATGCGGCTGCCGCCGTGATCAGGGTCAGGGGCGCCGCCATCCATCCGGGCAGCGCAAAAAACAAAATGAAAAACGCCGTGCTGATGGCGTGCGACTTTGTCTCCCGTCTGCCTGCCGCCGAAGCGCCTGCCCATACGGAGGGGTACGAGGGCTTTTACCACGTCACCGACGTTTCCGGCGACGAAGAAGCAGCCACGGTCAAGCTGATCATCCGCGACCACGACGCAGTAAAGTTCGAAAAAAGAAAAGCGTTCGTCGCGGATCTTGCAGCGTATATGAACAAAGTGTACGGCGGCGGGACCTTTACCGCAGAGATCAAAGATTCCTATTATAATATGCGTGCCCTGATCGAGGACGGGCATATGCACCTGATCGAAAATGCAAAGACCGCCATGGAGGCGGCAGGCGTCACGCCGAAGATCGTTCCGATCCGGGGCGGCACCGACGGCGCAATGCTGACTTACCGGGGCCTGCCCTGCCCCAACCTCTCGGTCGCCGGCGATTTCTTCCACGGCGTACACGAGATCGCAAGCGTGCAGGGCATGGAAAAAATGCGGGACGTGATCGTAAACCTCGCAAAACTCTGATACCGTCACACAGTATCCATAAAAACTGGCCCCGGAAGCCGATCGTCGGCTGAGCCGGAGCCTGTTTTTTATTCAAACGTGATCCTGAAGCAGACGGGCAGCCCTTCAAGCGCACCTGCGGGCAGATCCCTTAAGCTGATCTCAAGCCCCTCTTCGGTGCGCGTCCAGTTTTCGATCGGTACGCTGGGAGACGAAACGCTTTCGATCAGAAAATCGTGTTCCTTGCGTTTGGCGAGGGAACGGATCTTTACGGTCTTTGCCGGCGACATCTGAAAGGCGTACAACGCGCCGTTTTTGCAGGTAAACCGGAAATCCCTGTCCGTAAAGGGTTTTTCGTCGTTGTCCTTAAAGAAGCCCGCTTCGGCGTTCACCGTACCCTCTCCGAAGATCCGCCAGCACGTCGTGCCGCAGATCCCGTCGCCGTTCACCGCCATCCATTTACCGAGCGTTGTCAGGACCCGGGTCTCCTCTTCCGTCAGGGTGCCGTCGGGTTTCGGCCCGATGTTGATCATCAGGTTGCCGTTTTTGGAAACGATGTCAACGAGGTCGCAGATCACCTGCCTTGCAGATTTGTATTCGTTATCCGCCCGGTACCCCCACGAAAGCTTGCCGATGGCGGTATCCGTCTGCCAGGGCACCGGAGAGATATCGGTCAAAGCGCCGCGCTCCACGTCGAACACGGCAACGCCGGGCGGGAACGCCTCGTGTTTATAGGTGATCGTCACTTCCTTCTCCCACTGTACCGCACGGTTATAGTAAAAAGCGGCGATCCGTTTGAGATAGGGTTTGAATGCCCGGTTGTGGACCCACCAGTCAAAATACAGCAGGCTCGGCCGGTAACGGTCCACAAGCTCACAGGTCCTAAGCGTCCAGTCCTCCAGCCACGCGGCGTACGGCGGCAGGGACCGGGGATCTTCAGTGGTGATATGCAGCACACGGGCGTCAAATTCCGGGGCATAGACGGCAGGCCCGTAAAGCGCATAATACCGTTCGTCTCCGATATCGCTGTCAAAGGTCCTGCCCATATTCAAAAAGAAATAGTGCTCGGCACGGTGGGTGGATGCACAAAACGTCAGGCCCCGCCGTTCACACGCCGCTTTCAGCTCTCCCACCACGTCACGGCAGGGGCCCATTTCGGCGGCGTTGAAGGGGTTGAAATCGGTAGGATACATCGCAAACCCGTCGTGGTGCTCCGCCACCGGCGTCACGTAGCGGATCCCGGCGTCGGCAAAGAGCGCCGCCCACGCGTCGGGGTCAAATTTCTCCGCCCGGAAAGACGGGATAAAATCCTTGTATCCGAAGGTTTTCTGGTCTCCGTAGACGCTGCGGTGGTGTTCAAATTCAGGGGAAGCGGGATCGTACATCGACCGGGGATACCACTCGTTGCCCCAGGCGGGTACGCTGTAAACGCCCCAGTGGATAAACGCCCCAAGCTTGTCCCGCCGGAACCACACGGGGACGGGATGCTGCGAAAGCGATTCCCAGTCCGCCCGGTAGGGGCCGGACGCCACCACTTCATTCACCAGCCGGCGCCACTTCAGCTTCGTTTTCAGAAGCAGGTAACGCCGGTATTTTTCTTCCTTTGCAAAGTGTGCCTCCCTTGTCTGGGGCACGGCGCCCGCATAGGAAAGCTGCCTGCCGGAAAACTGCTCGCTGGTCAGATCGAACACGCCGCTTTCCAGCACGTTGAAGCAGTGATAATTGCCGTCGGAGAGCTTTACGCCCAAAACCTCTCCGCCAAGCAGGTCCTGCACAAGAAACGCAGTTACGGAGCATTGTCCCTTGGTAGGGTTCTCCTGCGACCATTGGCTTCTCAGACGCGGCGCGCAGGTCTCCGGAGACCACAGCGCAAGCAGATCGTTATACAGCTCCAGAACGTCGTCGGGGGCGCTTTCCATTCCGTAAAACCGGTGCATATCTCTTTCTCTCCCGTTAAAGGATCAGCTCCATGATCGTTTCCTTGGGCCGCATCCCCATTTTTTCATAGAACCGGCTTGCGCCGTCGTTGCCAGCCCAAACGGCAAGGGTCACTTCGTAACATCCGAGATCCTTTGCGGTCTCCTGCACATATCGGAAAAGCGCTTCGCCGACGCCCTGCCCGCGGCTGGCCGCATCTACGCAAAGATCGTCGATATAAAGCTGCGAAAAGGGGACCTGGTTCGTTTTATCCGACGGCTGCCTAATTACACAGAATGCGTAACCGATCACGGCGTCCGTCTCGTTGACTGCAACAAAAACAGGACGGCTGTCATCCGCAAAGATCTCTGCCAGCTCCTGCGCCGAATACTTGGTCGTACCGGAGATAAAAATATCCGGGCGGATCGATGCGTGCAGCTCCAGCACCTGCGACAGAAGCGACAAAACCGCCCCGGTATCTTTGATCCCGGCTCTTCGGATCGTCATGATACATCTCTCTTTCTGAATGATTTGAAAAATCGCCGCACGCGTTTGCGTGCGGCAACGTTCATCTGATCAAACCGATACTCAGTTATAAGGATACTGGGTATTATTATTGTCATAGGGGGGCTGCTGGCCGCCGTAAGGGGGCTGCTGACCACCGTAGGGAGGCTGCTGGCCGCCATAGGGAGGCTGCGGATACCCGCCCATCTTCGGGATGCCGTTGGGGCCCACATATCTTGCGCTGCCGAACGCAAGGATCAGCATAAAGATAAAGGGCAGGAAGATCAGACCGATCGCAAAGCCGGTATCCTTACCGAAGGCTTTGGCAAGCTTGACCATCAGAATGATCGACACAACGGCGTTTACGCCGGGGATCAGCATAAGCAGGAACAAAATACCGTTGCCCCATGCAATGTCGAACTCATCGTAAAGATTCAGGATTGGGATGATCGCATGCCAACCGGGTTTTCCGGCTTTTGAGAAGATCTTGACCATTGCGATCAGTGCGACGATCGAAACCGCGAGGCCGACAACGATCATTGCGATCATACCGCCGACGCCGACAGTTGCCATTAAGTCATCCATATTTGCGCTGGAACTGTAGGAGTAAGACATAAACTACCATCCTCACTTTTTTATTTGAAAACGAAACGCTTTCTGCAGTTATTATAACAGAGAGTTATTCATATGTCAATAAATAATCATACATTTTTTATTCTTTTTTTTGTAAATATTCATCAAAAATCTGCTGCAATTTCGCCGTAGATTGTTCATAAATCGTCCCATTCGCTGCCGGTAACGGCAGCGAGATCCACGCCCCTTGTATCATGCGTTTTGAAGAACAACACGGCGAACGCGGCGATGAG
Organism: Clostridia bacterium; assembly: GCA_017430145.1. Classification (GTDB taxonomy): domain Bacteria; phylum Bacillota; class Clostridia; order Oscillospirales; family Acutalibacteraceae; genus RUG806. The sequence goes on along the minus strand of JAFRNP010000058.1, from coordinate 43,233 downwards.
CCCCGGCAGCGTCACGCACAGGATGATCGTCCCGGCGGCGCCGTTGCCGAGCACGGTCAGAAGCGGCAGCGTCACACCGTAGGAGAGACCGATGCCCATGCCGGTGGCAAGGTTCGCGGCGGAGAGGATCGACGAGCGAAGCGCCGTGGGAGCGGACTCCCCCGCCATCAGGTTCACGGTATCCACGTTTGCCCAGAAAAAGCCGATACACGCGCCCGTCATAAAGCCCACGAGATATGGCGCAAGCCCCATGTTCGCGCCGGCCATGAAACCGACGAAAAACACAACGGCGGACAGCGACGCGCCGAGCGCGGCCGCCTTGCGGCTTTTCAGGTCCGCAATAAAGCCCGGGATCAGCTGGCCCAGCGCGCAGCCCACCGGAAACAGGAAAAGCGCGGCGGTGACCTCGTTGACGCCGACGCTCTCCAGCGCGGCGGCAAGGTCTGAAAAGCTGCCGGTTTTCAGCGCGTGCCCGGCGTAGCCGTAGGTCATGATGACCTCATAGTCGATGGTAAGCGTAAAGCCGGTCTCGGAACAGGCAAGGGCGATGAACAGCCAGCGCAGTTGCTTGTGCTTCCAGACGAATTTCAGCGCGGGAATGATGCCGCCGCCTGACTGCGTGCCGTTTTCTTCGGTGTTGCCGGTCAGAAAGTTGATCCGCGCACGGTTGAAGGCGGGGGTCTCTTTGGCAAAAAGCAGCGCCGCAAGGCTCACCGCCGCGCCCACGATCGCCGGGATCAGGTACACCCGCCGCCACTCGGCGGTGGCGTGCATGAACAGCCGGCGCAGCAGCGGGATCACCATCACGCCGAGCATCGCGATACATTTGACCGAGGAATAGATCTTTGCCCGGTGTTTCGCTGGCGCCGCCTCCATGATATACACCGCCTGCATATCGTGGGGAACAAAAAACTGGATCATGCACGCGCCGACCACATACAGCGGGATCGAATCCGATAAATAGATCACCAGCAGGCCCGCCGCCATGCCGAAGGTATTGATCACCAGAAAAGGCTTCCTGCCGAAGCGGTCCGACAGGGGCTTGTACAGGATCCCCAGCGCCATGAAGGGCACCGAGATCATGGAAAGGATCTCCAGCACGCCGACCGAGGACTCCCCGTAATGGGAGAGCATATCGTTGGCGATCTCCGTTTTCATAAAGGTGCCGATCTGCGACGCGATTTCGTCGGTTATGTAAACGATGCAGATGATCAGCAGCAGATACGGAAAGTAGAACCTGCCGCCCTCGGCCGCCAGCTGCCGCTGCCGCCGGGCGATCTCCTTTTCGGTCTTCTGCCGCCGTTTGTCCTGTTTGAGCTGTGCGTTCTCTTTATTCATCCCTGTCTCTCCGATCCCCGTTTTTCCCAATGTCAACAATCTAAGTAAGCCGGGAGAGGTCGATCACGGGGACGGTTATCCCGATTTGCTTCAGCCAATCGGGGAACTGTCACCTGATGGACCGAAGCGGTCCTTTTACTTTTTCTTAAGGCAACACCGCATAATTCCGGTGTGCGGATTGCGCAGTAGATTTTTTCGTCAGATTGTACAGATTTGACGCCGTCAACCTGGCGGTTGGCAAGGAAAATCTGTGCAGGATGACGAAATAAAGATCAAGCAAGGCGTGCGCCGCGAATTGTGCGGTGTTGCCTTAAGTTGTTGACATTGCCGTTTTTCCAAAACGGGCGCTGCCGGGCGGCAGCGCCGAACACATTTATCTATTGGAGCCCCGTGCAGCCGGTGGGCGCGGGTTCACTTTTCAGCCGGCGAATTGTCCTTCAGCACTTTTTTATACGGCATCAGCATCCCCTCGGTCATCTTCGGGGCGACCTGTTTTTCGAGCTTTTTGCTGCGCATCATACCGCCCACCAGATACATGGCGGCGATCTTCGCTTTGTGCCGCTGGGGGAAGTCGTAAAAACCGTGCTCTTTATAGAACTGATGGTCCGCGTGCATGAGCCCCTGCATCTGATAGATCAGGTCCCGGAAGATCTTCATGCCGCCCACGCCGTAGAAATTTGCCGGTGGCTGATAACCGGTATCCAGCGCCCAGGAGAGCCGTTTTGCAAGCCTCGCGATCTCTTCCTCCGGCGCCCGGCAGTCCGAAGCGACCCCGGCAAGGAAATTGCCGCCGACCTCGGCGCGCGCCTCCATCAGCTGGTTCAGGTTGGTCTCCCCCGTCAGGTCGCCGCACACCAGATATCCCACGGGCTTGCCCATGGTCACCGTGCGGTGGCCGTTGCAGAACTGCCGGTCGTCAAAGGTCTTGAAGGTGCTGCCCATGGAGTGGTCTTTGACCGTGTATGCGTAAACGATGGCGTCCGCGGACTGGATATTGCCGCGCAGATACCGGTCGAACCCGTCCTTGTACACGCAAGTGCCGTCCCCGGCGCACTTGAAGCAGCCCAGGCACCCGCCGGAAAACCGGAACTGCGACACGTCAACGACGCGCACCTTCCGGTCCGACAGCCGGTCAAAGCATTCGGCCATCGCTTTCAGCCGCCCGTCCGGGCCGTCGCCGTCCGTCACCACGACGATCTCGCCGTCTTTTTTCTTATCGGCTGCCTCAGGCAGCGGGAACGGCTTTGCCTGGGCGGATTCGGGAAAACTGAGGGGCGTTTCATAGCAGCCGTTTTCCACACTGAAGCGCACGAACCGGAAAAAGTCCACCGCTTCGCGCCTGCCCTTTTCGTTCAGCAGGTCCTCCATATCGGCGGATAAGCCCCGGATATACTTCAGCCCCAGGTCCGCGCAGTTCTCTTCGATGAACCGGTGGGCGGTGGTATCGTAAAAGTGTTTGGAGGTAGTCAGCTGCGTGGCGTATTTCCCGGCGACCTCCGCCTTGTGTTCCTTCATCAGCTCAATAAACCGGTGGAGCTGCGCCGGGACAAGAAACGTGTATACGGGATAGCAGAACAAAATAAGCTGAGCCTCTGCAAGCGCCGCGGCGCTCTCATCGAACTGCTTTTCGATACTGCGGATCTTCTGTCCCACATGCAGCACACGAAATTCACAGGACGGGAAACAGCCTTTCAGATATTCCACGGTCTGCAGCGTGATGCTGTTCTTTCCCGCGGGGGAACCGTTGAGGACCAATACGTTCATAGAGATCTCCTTTTTATGTAAAAATATGAAAGTAAAAAAGTATCAAAGTAACAAATGACGGCGGGACCCCCGCACCCGATCACAGATGGGACCTGCGTTGCGTGATCATAAACAAAGCTCTTCCGAATGGAATACTTTATATCTTTCCGACTTTTTGACTTTTCTCAAAAACTCTTAGGTGCGGCCGGAAGCTTCAGCGTTTCGGGCGATTCCAAGTCCACCGACATACGCAGGGCGTAACGGGCGTCGGAAGCGAGAATCGAGCCGTCCTGATCCAGGTCCGCCCAGGCGAGGGCGTCCGCCGGCAGGTTTTCAAGGTCCACGCTCTGGCGCAGGATCAGACGCGCGTCGGCGGCGGTCGTGTCGCCGTCAAAGTTCACGTCGCCCCACTGATAGACGTACAGCTTCGCGTAGAGCGTAACGTTTTTGTCCGTACCTGCGCCTATCTTTTCGATCGGTTTTCCGTCGAAATTCACGTTGTCATACCAGCCGAGGAATTTATACTGCTTTAAAACGGGGACAAGGGGCTTTAAGACGATCTCGTCGTAGATCGTTCTGGTCGCGGGGTTGTCGTTGCGGAAGAACTGCACGATCTTTTCGTCGCGCAGGTCGTAGGTCACGGTGTAGACGGTCGCCGTCCATTTCGCGTAAACGGTGACCTCCCCTGCCTGGGTCGCGGAAACACCGGTCGTTTTTTTCGTGCAGGCCGCGTCCGTGAACCAGCCGCCGAAGGTAAAGCCGGTGCGCGTGGGCGCCTCAAAAACGACGGCGGTCCCGTAGGTATATTCCTCCGGGTTCATACCGTTATAAATATCGTCGCCGCCGAGCACGTAGTTGATCGGCCAGCGGCCGCGGATCCATTTGGCGTAAAGCGTCACGTCCTCCCGCTCGTTGAGCAGCCAGGCGTTTTTCTCCGCGTCAAAGAAAAGCCCGTCGCTTTCAAGATCCGCATTTTTAAACCAGCCGTCAAAGATGAAACCCGTTTTCTGCGGCGCAAAGATGCGCACCGTATTGTTGCCGTCCGCGTTCAGACGATAGACGGCGGGGTTATCCTTATGGTTCGTATAGTCTTTGCCCGCGCCGGAATAGGTGATCGTTTTCTGCGGCAGCTCCCAGCGGGCATAGAGCGTGACGTCCTTTTTCAGATTGGCGTACTTCAGGGACGTGACCTTGCTGCCGCCGGTGGGCGCGTCGTACCAGCCGAGGAATTTCGCGCCCTCGTACGAAACGTCGCCGATATCCACCGTACCGTTGGCGTTCTCGCCGGAATCGGGATAGATCGAATCGGGGTTGGGATTGTACACATAATCCGTGATCACGCCGAGGTCGTAAGCGATCTTATAGGAGGGCAGTTCCATCCACTTCGCATAGAAATACAGGCTCTGTTTTTTGTCCGTGTCAAAAGACGTGACTTTGGTCCCTTTTGCAAAGGCAGGATCCGTGTACCAGCCCTCAAAGGTGTAGTGTTCCCGTACAGGCTGATAATCCTTCCCGGTCAGGTCCACGTGCTCGACGGTATTTTCGTCAAACATATTCAACTGCCGGGAGCCGGGCTGAAAAGACCCGCCGCTCAGCTCGTATTCGATCCTGTACTTCCCCGTCAGGCTTAGCTCCACCGCCGGAGAGACGCCGGAACGGATCATAACCGGTTCGGTCTCCGTCACGACCGATTTCAGCGGGTTATTGTCTGTCTCTTCGATTTCATAGCTGTAAACGCCGTAAAGCCGCGTGCGCAGATACACGGGATCTCCGGACCGGTAGCCGAGCTCTTCCATGATACCGCGTTCCTGATAATTGTCGTCGTCAAACCTGAAATACGGGGAAAAGGGATCATATTCGTGCAGATAATACCATTTGCCGTCGCCTACGCGGATCTCGACAACCAGATTCGGGGAATACCGCTCTCCGGTATATTGTTCATGCAGGTCGTTATCATCAAGCGCAAAAAAGCAGGCAAGCGCGCTCTTCATTTTATCGGGAAAGCGCACAACCATCCGGTATACGGTCGTTTTCAAGTCCACGCCGTCCCGTTCGACCGTATCATTTTTTTTGGAAAGCGGAACCAGCTCCGGCGCCGCGGCGGTTTTCAGCGCGCCCATATCGGGCACGCAGTTCTGCTTTTCAAGGGTGGAGGAGGCGTTGTTATAGGTCTTCACCTTTCCCCACGCGGAATAGAAAATGCCCGTGTCGGAGTACTCCTCCCCGTTCTTCTGATCGTAACGCAGCTCCCTGTACAGACGGTAGCGCGCCTTGACGTAAAGGGTGTTTTTGGCAAAGTCCACCGCGAAGCCGTGCCACTCGTTCTCCTCCGACTTGTCGTATTTTCCGCCGGTAAACTCGCCTTTGCCCTGCAAAACGGCGTTATTGCGCCTGGTCAGCATTTCCCGGATGGTCATTTCCCCGTCCTCGTCAAAATAACGGGGGATCATATCGCTGTTCGCGCCGTCAAACACGGTAAACTTGTGGACCTGATCGTCTGTATCGACGGTATAGGACGGCATCCGGACATACTCGTTAAAGCCGTCTTCGTCCAGGTCGAAATCCTCCACCGGATTATAGCCGTCTCCCGCTTCAAGATCGTTGACCCAGGTCTTGCCGTCAAAGGAATAGGCAAGCTGGACGCTGACCATCTGATAGGCGTTGACTTTCTCCGGATCCATCCCCAGTTCTTCCGCATACAGCTCGTCATATTCGTTGAAATTCGCATAGTACCGCTCGCCGAGCGCGTCAAACGCCGCCGTGGATTTGACGTATGCCCACGCCTGGGTACCGTATTCGTCCGACTTTGCCCTGAGACGTACGATCTCGGGGCCTTCATTCAGCACAAACGACTGCTTTTTTGCGTCGAACAGCGCAGCATCCGCCGCCGAGACCGGCAAAACGCAGACGCCCAGCAGCAGAGCCGCCGCCAGGATACAACTGACCAGTTTTTTCATTTCTCATCTTCCTCTCTTCTGAAATTGTTTTTCCTTTTCAATTATAACAAATATCACCGCAAAAAGCAACCCTGTTTCATTCAAATCAGATAAAAACGCGCACGCTCAGCGACTTCGGGCAGTTGTGCAAATTATTCCTTGATTTTTCTTCGGGGCAAGCCTATAATACAGACAGGATCTCGATTTCAGAAAAGGAGCTTCTTATGATCCACGAAATTGACGTACCGTTTCACAATCAGTATTCTCCGCTGCCACCGCGTGATACAGACCTGGTGTTCTGCCTGCGGGAAGACTGCCTGCTGTGCGCCGGCGGGACAGGCAGTCTGCGTTTTCCCACCGTCGGAGAATGCGGCGGCGCCGGGACCTATCTGTTTTCGGTGGGCGACACGCGCTGTTTTGCCGGGAACGTCGGCGGATCCGGCGATTATCGCTTTGTTTCCGCGAGCGAACTGCGCCGGGCCCGCCCGCAAAAGGCTGCGTTTGCGGGGCTGACCGCCCGGCATCTGCTGCGCTGGTACAATGACAACCGCTTTTGCGGGCGCTGCGGAAAACCGATGCGCCACAGCGATACCGAACGCGCCATGGTCTGCGGCTGCGGCAATACCGTTTATCCGAAGATCTGCCCGGCGGTCATCGTGGGGATCCTGCATGACGGAAAGATCTGCCTGACAAAGTATAACCGCCCCACCGCCCGCTGGTCGCTGGTGGCGGGCTATACCGAGATCGGCGAGACCGCGGAGCAGACCGTTGTGCGGGAAGTACGGGAAGAGACGGGACTGAAGGTCACAGACGTCCGGTATTACACCTCGCAGCCCTGGGGCTTAAGCGGCAGCCTGCTGCTGGGCTATTTCTGCCGGGCCGAGGGGGATCCCGCGATCCGGGTGGACGGCGAGGAGCTGAAAGAGGGCCGCTGGTTCGCCCCTGAGGAGATCGATTTTGAAAACGACGGTTTTTCTCTGACCAGAGAGATGATCGATGCTTTCAGAAAAAAAGCTATACATTAGAAGATTTCAACAAAAAATAATTGCAAATTATCAAAAAATAGGTTAAAATAAAACAGTAAAAGTTTTTACAAAGGAGAAAAACCATGAAACTGAGAAGAATTCTGCTTTGCGTTCTGTTTACGATCATCCTTTTCGGTCTCACGGCTGTGTGCGTATACGCCGCCGAGTCCCCCTACGGACTGACCTTAAACGCCTATGGCGCGGCGGACGCCGCCGCCCCCGACGCCGTCGCCATCCGTTACGCCGCCGAAAAGTATTACCTGTTCCTGCCCGGCGCCGCGGACCGCTCCGAAATGACCGTCTGGTATGACGGCGCCGAAACGCTTACGTTCAACGGTACGCCTGTGGAAAGCGGCAGCGTAACGAATGCGTTTGCCGCAAATACCGTCACGGTCTCCGGCAGCGCCGGCGACTATTCGGTCCGCGTGCTCCAGGCGACAAGCGCCGCCGTCTTTATCACGACCGAAAGCGGCTCCATGGATGCGGTCAACGCCGACAAAGAATACAAGGATCCCGGCAGCGTGGTGATCGTTGACGATGAAGGGAATCTGCAGTATAGCGGCGCGCTGGATTACATCAAGGGCCGCGGCAACTCCACCTGGGAGCTCGACAAAAAACCCTACAATATCAAGCTCAACAAAAAAGCGAACCTGTTCGGCATGGGCAAATCCAAAAAATGGTGCCTGCTTGCCGGCTTTACCGACGACAGCAAGCTGCGCAACTGCCTCGGTTACGACTATTCAAAGGCGCTCGGCAATGCGCTGACGAGCGACGTGGTGCTGGCAGACCTCTACTGCAACGGCGAATACATGGGCGCATATTCCCTGACGGAAAAGGTGGAGATCGGCGAGAACCGGATCGATATTTACGACCTTGCGGGCGCCACCGAGGACGTCAACGACCGGGCGCTTGAAGAGTATCCGCTTGCCGGATCCCAGACCAGCCGCGCCGCCGGGACGTATAAATACGCAAACATCCCCAACAACCCCGCCGATATTACAGGCGGTTACCTGCTGGAGCTGGAAAAGCCCCTGCGCTATCTGGATGAGCCCTGCGGCTTTGTTTCGCCCTGCGGGCAGCCCGTCGTGGTCAAGGAGCCGGAGTACGCCTCCCAGAAACAGGTCAAATACATCTATAACTATTATTCCGAGTTTGAAGAGGCGCTGTACTCCGCCACCGGTTACAACGAAAAAGGGAAACACTACACCGATTACATTGACGCGGATGAGCTGGCGCTGGCATACATCATCCAGGAGATGACCGAGAATTTTGACGGCTGCTCCAGCAGTTTCTACCTGTACAAAGACACGGGAGACGCGAAGTTCCACATCGGCCCCACCTGGGATCTGGACCTCTCGCTCGGCAGAGGCTTCCTGAATACGCTGATCACCCCCAACCTTGACGCTGCGGACCCGAACGTCATGTACGTTTACAGTACGCGCATCAACAACACCAATGCGGAACGGGCCTCCCTGTTGGGACAGGCGCTGAACCACAGCGATTTTATCGCGAAGGTCAAAACGCTTTGGGCAACTGTCGGCCACGCGAAAACGGAACAGATGCTGGGCAGTGTGGACGCGAAGTCCGATCTTGCGCGGGGGACCGTTATCATGGACGCAATGATCTGGAATACCTTCGGCGCAAAAACACCCAATGCGGCAAGCAGCGGCTACACCGCGCATATCTCCGCATTAAAGTCCTTTATTGTCGCGCGCACCGCGTTCATGGATAACTATCTGTCCCCCGATACCGGCTTTGTACGCTACGATACCCTGGGCACCGCAAAACCGCTGGTGTTCGACCGTACGGTCTATACCGCAGGGGGGACGGCGACGATGCCCGACGCGACGCCCGTAAAATCGGGACTGACCCTTGCCGGATGGACCGAGACCCCCGGCGGCACCGAGGTCCGGTACGCGGTCGGCAGCGCAGTCGAAGTCGGCGGCGGCAAGGTCCTGTATCCGGTATGGCAGGGGAAGGAAATGTCCGAATCGACAAAGAACTTCTTCCAACGCATTCTTGCTTTCTTCGCAAAGATCCGGGAATTCTTCAGGTCCCTGTTCCAGCGCTGATTTCTCTGTTGCCTTCCGTAAACAAAGGACCGGCAGTTTAGCGACTGTCGGTCCTTTGTTTATGACGTGCCGTCAGGCGTCGGTCCCCGGCGCCGTATAGCGGCGGATGGCAAGCCCCAGGGGGTAGATCACGTCAAGCTGATGGAAAAAGGAACCGTCCGGCATGGGACAAACCGTGATCCCCTCGCTCTCCACCAGGTTAAACCTTGCATCCCGTTCCATGACCGTTTCCACGTGCCCGGTAACGGGATCGATCCTGTAAATGTGTTTTTTCCGCCAGGTATCGTGACACGAGACGTAAATTTTACCGTCCCACATCTCCCCTCCCTGGGTATGCTCCAGGACCCGGTCAAGCGGGATCTTTTTGATCAGGCGGATGCCGTCCGCGTCGAACCGGTTGATACGGTCGCAGTGATCGAAAAAGCCGGTATACAGCAGCCGGTTCTCCGCGTCTGCGGCGCACCAGGGCAGGTTGCCGTCAGGCTGGATCTCGGGCCCGAGGATCCTGTATTCGCCGGTAAACGAAAGAGACGCTGCGTCAAACACGCCGATACAGGGGTGTTCGCGGTTTTTGTCCTCAATTGCCACGTACAGCTTTTTCTCAAAATACGTACAGCCGCCGTAATGGTTGAACCCCTGCCGGGCAAGCGCCTCCGGCAGGTATTTTTCTTTTTTTGACACGACCCGGCCGGTGCGCATATCGATTTTTGCCAGACCGTTGAATTTCATCGGTACGAAGGTGCCGGTACAGTAGTAACAGACGCCGTCGTTGGTGATCCCCTGCGCCGAAGCCAGAAAGTCCGTCCCCGTATAATAACGGCTTTCGATCAGCTTCACGCCTGCAGTCAGGGGCTGCCCGCTGCGGTCTGAATGCCTGACGAGAAACGTGCCGAACGACATCACGTATCCCTCCTTTTATCAGAATCCGAGCGTATCGTTGACAAGGATCACATGGATCCTGCCCGGATGCCGCGAAAACCGCGTGATGAGGAACTGGCAGCAGATCGTATCGGGTGATTTGCAGTCCATACAGGCGCCGGTTCTGGAGCAGGGGGTATCCAGCCCGAACCGCTGGGCGTTGACGGGCGCCGCGACCCCGCGCGCCCGCTTCATAGCGGCGTCCGTATCGCTGCAGACCTTGTTCATACCGACGATGAAGATCACCTTTTTCGGGCCCTGCGCAATGGCGGAAACCCGGTTGGCGTTTCCGTCGATGTTGACCAGCACCCCGTCCTCGGTCATGGCGTTTACGGAGGACAGAAACACGTCCGCGTCGTAGGCGGCAAGCATGGCGGCCCGCTTATCGGAAACGGCGTCCCGGTCGATAAAACGGTACCGATCGGTCTTCACCGCCGCCACCAGTCCGATCTCATGGGCGCTCATGGCGCCGCCCATGGCGACCGTGCCGCCAGACGGGATCAGCGACAGCGCGATCTTTAGCGCTTCCTCCCGGTCGGCAGCGTAATAGCCCGTCATATTGCGGGACCTGAGCCCCTTGATGACCTTTTGCGCCAGCAGCTCGTTGCGTTTATAAATATTTTTATCCATAAATACGTTCCTCCTGTGTTCTCTTTTCTGAGCATACCATATGAAGCCGGAAAAAACAAGTGGTTTTCCAAAATATCAAACAGGCAAATAAAAACGGGAACCGTCCGGCGGCGACGCATATACGGATCAAAAAACACGCTTCCCGGTCCGAAGGGCGCGGGAAGCGCGTTCTTATAAAATCGGTTTATTTCGGTCTGCGGGGCGCACAGCGCGCCGGAAGACCGGGGACGAAAACCGGATCAGCGGCCGAACTGGCAGTCGTTGTTGCCGGAGTTGGTGATCCACATTTCGAGCATGTTGATCGGGTCGTTGAAGTCAGCGATCCAGCCTTCACGCGCGAAGTCGAAGTTACCGGCTTTACGCTCCTCAAGGAAGACGTTCCAGTCCTGGGTGGTGATGGAAAGCTCGATGCCGATGGCGCCGAGATCCTGCTGGATGGACTCCGCAACCGCCTTGTGGCCGGAGTTCTCGTTGATCAGGTACTCGACCTGGATCGGCGTCTCGGCGGAAAGCTTGCCGTCCTCGAACTTGAAGCCTGCAGACTCCAGAAGCTCGATCGCCTTCGCGGTGGTGCCCTCAGCATCATTGTTGATGGCAAAAGCATCAAAGTAGCCGTCCTCAGCCTTCGCCTTGAACACGCCGCCGTTACCGTCAGCCATGCCAAGCGGGATGAAGGAGTTCGCGGCAATCTGACCGGTCTGGCCGATGTTCTCGCAGATGTAATCGCGGTCGATCAGGATGGAGAACGCCTCACGCATCGCGGCAGCCTGCTCGGGAGTCTTGCCTTCAAAGATATCGCTCTTGCAGTTGAAAGCGACGTAATAGGTGCCCAGCTCGTCAACGATGTGGAACTCGGGGTTGTCCTTCAGATTGGCAACTTCGTCGGTCGGAACGCCGTCAGCGAAATCGATGTCGCCCGCATTGTAAGCGGAGAAGATCGCGGTGTCGTCAGCGGAAAGCATGAACTCAAGCTTCTCGACAGTGACCTTATCGGCGTCATACCAATAGGGGTTCTTCTCGTAGGTCATGGAAGTGTCGTGGTTCCAGCCGGTGCAGACATAAGCGCCATTGGAAACGAAGCCGGCCTCTTTGCACCACTTGCCGGGATCCGCAGGATCCGCGTCCTTCTCGACCTCAGACTGCTTGACCGGGAAGAAGGTGGGGAACGCCATCAGGTCTTCCATGTACGCGCAGGGAGCGGTGAGTTCGAATTCAAGCGTGGTGTCGTCGGTCGCGGTCACAGCGATCTCAGAGCTCTCGTCGCTATCGTCATAGCCGGCGAAACCGGAGAACATGTAGCCGTAGTCAGCAGCGGTCACGGGGGAAGCAGCGCGCTTCCAGGAGTACTCGAAGTCAGCGGCGGTCAGGTCGCTGCCGTCGGACCACTTCAGGCCGCTCTTCAGCGTGACGGTGTACTTCAGGCCGTCTTCACTTACGGTATAGCTCTCGGCGCAAGCGGGGACGCACTTACCCTCGGCATTGTAAGTATACAGACCGGAGAAGGAGTTGGCGGCAAGGCAGGCGCCGTCAACAGAGGAGTTGAGCGCGGGATCAAGATAATCCGGCTCGCTGGCCAGGTTCAGACGAAGCGTATCGGAATCGTTGGACATGGTCGCATACATAAAGAACTTCGTGGCGTACAGGTTGGAATAGATGCCGTCCACATAGTCCTTCTGCAGATAGATATCATTATAGTAATACAGCGGGATCACGCAGTTCGTCGCCATAAGGATATCTTCCGCCTTGTGCATCAGCTCAACACGCTTTGCAAAGTCGGTCTCTGCCTTGATCTCAGCGATCAGGTTGTCGTACTCGCCCCACTGGGTAAGCGGATCGAGGAACGCGCTCTCGGCATTGTCGCCGTTATCCGCAACGTCAGTCACGTTTGCATCGGGAGCGTCCGTCGTCTTGTCGCCGTCGGTCTTGCCGGCGCACGCGCACATACCGATCAGAAGAGCCAGTACGAGCAGGATGGGAAGGATTCTTTTCATTGAGATACCTCCAAAAAATGATTTTTTTATTATAGCCTGCCGGCGCGCCTCGTCCCAGACGCGCTGTGCAGAAAACTACCGAAAGAAAAAAATAATATAAATGGAATTATTGGTTAAAGCACGCAACGAAGTGCCCGTTTCCGCGGTCGGTCAACGACGGACAGCTTTCGGCGCACTTTTCGGTCGCGTACCGGCAGCGGGTACGGAAAGCGCAGCCCGAAGGCATTTTCAAGGGACTGGGAACGTCGCCCTCCAGCAGGATACGCTTGCGGCTGCGGGCGATATCGGGATCCGGGATCGGTACAGCCGAAAGCAGAGATACCGTGTAGGGGTGCTGCGGATGCGCGTTGATCTCATCCGCCTCCGCCATCTCCACGATCTTGCCGAGGTACATCACCGCGATCCGGCGGGAGATATGGTGCACGACCAGCAGGTCGTGGGCGATGAACAGATAGGCGATGCCCAGCTTTTCCTGCAGATCCTCAAACATATTGATGACCTGCGCCTGAATGGAAACGTCCAGCGCCGAGACCGGTTCGTCGCACACGATGAATTTGGGCTCCGCCGCAAGCGCCCGGGCAATACCGATGCGCTGCCGCTGTCCGCCGGAGAATTCATGGGCATAACGCCTTGCATGCTCCGCGTTGAGCCCCACGGTCTCCATCAGATACAGGATACGCTCTCTGCGTTCCGATCTCGACGAACACAGTTTATGCACGTCCAGCGGCTCGCCGATGATATCCTCGACCGTCATTCTGGGATCCAGCGAAGAATAGGGATCCTGGAACACCATCTGCATTTTCCGGCGCATCATCTGGATATTGTCGGCAGTGACCTTTTCTCCCTCGAAAAATACCTCGCCGCCGGTTGGCTTATACAGATGCAGGATCGAACGGCCCACCGTCGTTTTGCCGCAGCCGGACTCGCCCACAAGCCCCAGCGTTTCGCCGGGCGCGATGGAAAACGAGACGTCGTCCACAGCCTTCAGCGGAAGGGTCTTGAAGAAACCGGTTTTGACGGGGAAATACTGTTTCAGGTTTTTTACGTCTACAAGCACGTCGCTCATTCGCTGTCTCCCCCTTCCTCAAACGCTTCTTTCACATTCATCCAGCACGCGGCGCGGTGTTCCTCATTGATCTCCAGTTCCTCCGGGACCTCGGTGAGGCAGATCTTCATAGCCGCGTCGCAGCGGGTACAGAACGCGCAGCCCTTGGGCATGCAGAGCATATTGATCGGGGTACCGCTGATCGGGACAAGCTTTGTCTTCATGTTGTTGACGTTCGGGATGGAACGCAGAAGACCCTTCGTATACTCGTGGCGGGGATGGTAAAAGATCTCCCGCGCGGTCCCGCGTTCACAGATCCGCCCGCCGTACATCACGACCACGTTGTCGCACATGTTTGCGATCACGCCCAGGTCGTGGGTGACCAGGATCACCGCCATACCGAGCTTTTTCTGCAGTTCCTGGATCAGCTCCAGGATCTGCGCCTGGATCGTCACGTCCAGCGCGGTCGTCGGCTCGTCGGCGATCAGGATATCGGGCTCGCAGGCCAGCGCCATAGCGATCATCACGCGCTGCCGCATACCGCCGGAAAGCTCAAACGGATACTGCTTGATCCGCTTTTTCGGCTCGTTGATCCCCACAAGCTCCAACAGCTCGATCACACGCGCGGTGGCTTCCTCGCCCCGTTTTTCCGTGTGCAGGACCACCGCCTCCCGCATCTGGCTGCCGATGGTAAACACCGGGTTGAGGCTGGTCATGGGGTCCTGGAAAATGATGGAACAGCATTTGCCGCGGAAGCGCTGCATCTGCTTTTCGGAATATGAAGCAAGGTCGTCGCCTTTATAAAGGATCTTGCCGCCGACGATCCGCCCCGTATCCGCAAGGATGCGCATAATGGAATACGCCGTCACCGATTTACCGGAGCCCGACTCGCCCACGATGCCGAGGATCTCGCCGGGGTCCAGATGGAAGCTGACGCCGTTGACCGCCTGCACCTCGCCCGAATCGGTAAAGAAAGAGGTGTGCAGGTCCTGTACGTCCAAAAGATACTCATGCATATTAATCGCCATGCGATTCAGAATTCGCACAAAGTGGGATGAAATATCACACTTTATGCCCGAATCGTTCCTTTCTTCTGATTTTTCACACTACTCACCTCTTCAGCTTCGGGTCAAAGGCGTCTCTGAGTCCGTCGCCGAGCAGGTTGAAGCTCAGCACGATCAGACAGATCATCAGCGCCGGGAATATCAGTTTATACGGATAGCTCTGCAGTCCGGAACGCGCGGCGTTCGCCAGCGATCCCAGAGACGGCATGGGCGCCTTGACGCCGATACCCACGAAACTCAGAAAGCTTTCGGTAAAGATCGCGGACGGGATCTGCAGCGCGGTGGAAATAATGATAACAGAGAGGCAGTTGGGCAAAATGTGCTTGCGGATGATGCGCGTGGGCTTTGCGCCGATGGTGCGCGCCGCAAGGACGTACTCGTTTTCTTTAATGGAAAGGATCTGCCCGCGGATCAGACGCGCAAGTCCGACCCAGTACAGCATGCCGAACACAACGAAAAGGCTGATCATGTTCGTGCCGAGCTTTGATAGGAAGCTGCCGCTGGGGAATTTCAGCGTTTCGTTCAGCACGACGGAGAGCAGAATGATCACGAGCATATCGGGCAGCGAATAGATGATATCGACGATACGCATCATGATCAGGTCCGTCCGCCCGCCGATATACCCCGATATACTGCCGTAGATCAGGCCGATGATCAGCACGATCAGGCTTGCGAAGAAACCGATCGCAAGCGAAATGCGGGTACCGTAGATCACGCGGACGAAGTAGTCGCGGCACTGTTCGTCGGTACCGAAGATATGCGGAAAACGGGAGCCGCCTTCTTCGATATACTTCTGCTCCATCTCACTGTAGGTAAATGGCGCAAGGTTTTTGGCGCTCTTATCGCGCTTGCCGTTGACGGAAAGGATCTCGTCGTACTGGTAAGGCACGATCGAAGGAAGGATAAGGATACCCACCAAAATCAGCAGCAGCACGACGATGCTGCCCATGGCCAGCGGGTTTTTGGAAAGCTTGCGCATACCGTCCTTGAAAAAGGTGGTGCTCTCGCTCATCACGTCCTGCTGACGCTTTTCTTCATCCGTTGCCTTTTCAAACTGCGCGGCGGAAAACTTTTTGAGATCCAGCTGCAAACTCAGCGGATTCTTTTTCGGAAGGCCGTTGTTGTGTTCCATTGCCGTTTTCCTCCTTAATCGTACTGGATCCGCGGATCTACGACCTTGTACAGCAGATCGCACAGCAGGGTCGCAATGACCATGAGCGTCGCGAGAAAGATCGTCGTCGCCATGATCAGCGTATAGTCGCGGTTGCCGATGGCGCTCACGAATTTACTGCCGAGGCCGCCCACCGTAAAGATGGTCTCGATAACCATGGAACCGGTGATGATGTAAGCGACCTGCGGGCCGGTATAGGTGATGACCGGGATCAGGGAGTTGCGCAGGGCGTGTTTGAAGATCATTTTGAAACGGGAAACGCCCTTCGCGCGTGCGGTACGGATGTAATCCTGTCCCAAAGCGTCCAGCATGCTGGTTTTGGAAAGACGCGTGATGTACGCCATGGGATAAGCGGAAAGGGATAAGACAGGTAAGATATACGTCGGGGTCTGCGGGCTCCACACCGGCATCCAGCCGAGCTTGATACAGAATACCAGCAGCAGCAGCGTTGCCAGAACGAAACTCGGCACCGCCGTAAACAGCGTGGAGAAAAACACGATCAGCCGGTCGGGAAGACGGTTGCGCATCAAAGCGGCCGTACTGCCGAACACCGTTCCGCACACCAGCGCCACCGCCATGGCGGATACGCCGAGCCTCGCCGAGATCGGGAAGGACTCGCTTATGATATCTTTGATCGCACGGCCGTTTTTCAGAGACACGCCGAAATCGAAATGCAGCAATCCCTTCAGGTACTGCAGGAACTGCTCAAACACCGGTTTATCAAGCCCGTACCGGGCGTTCAGCGCTTCGATCGTCGCCTCACTGAGCGCTTTTTCGCGGTTGAAGGGCCCGCCGGGCACGGCGTGCATCGCAAAAAACGTGATCGCGCATATGATCAGAACCGTAACAACGGAAAGCAATACGCGTTTCAGGATATATTTTGCCACTATGGTCTCTCCCATCTCTGCGCAGGCGCCACGCCTGCATACATTTGATAAAAATATTATACGCATAAAATGGGGGGCTTGTCAAGAGACAAACCCCGAATAAAAGCTGTATAATGTGCGAAAAGGGGATTTTGTAACCATTTGTCATTTTTAGCGAATTGCACAAAACCGGGCGCTTTCAGTCCGCAAAAACACGTCCCGGCACTATACAAAAACGGACTAAAATATATAAAATCGGAAAAAGAATGACAATTTTATCATAAGTTCTTGACAATTTATTTTTTTGAGAATAAAATTTATTTGTTTTACAGCGGGTACGCCCGTAAAAACACACGCTGCTTTCCATGCAGCGACAATACTTTTTTTAGGAGGAAAAAACAGATGAACAAAAAGCTCACAAAGATTATTGCTCTGCTGCTTGCGCTCACCATGGTACTTGCGTTTGCAGCCTGCGGCAAAGATCAGGGCAACGACACCACTGCCGAACCCGGCAGCGAAGACGTCAACGCGGAAGCGGTCAACGGCAACCCGAAGGAAGCCGACGGCCTGAAGGATCCCTACGCTGACAAGACCCACGCGGAAATATCCGACGATTTGTATGAAAAGGTTCTCGGCGAATTCGACGAAGCCTATGCGAAAGCGTTTGAGGCCGAATCCGTATCCGAGAGATTTGCCCTGATGGCGATCGCCGAGGCAAAGCTGCTGGAATCCGGTGTTATGCTCCCGTCCACCGCGAACGGCGGCATGTACGCCATTTCCAAGATCGCGCCCTATACCGTTACTCCCTGCCTTTGGGGCACCGACGAATACAGATTCAATAACCTTGTGATCGTCGACGGCGACAGCGCTATCAAGACCGCCGAAAGAGACGAGCTCAAGGCGCTCTGGGGCGAGACGAAGGGCACCGGCACCTACGCAGCGAAGGTGAAGGAGTATCTGACCGACAAGGGATACAGCTTTACCGACGTCTACGAGCGCGGTTATACCTCCGACCCGCAGACCTGGGACGCGTTCAACACCTACCGTCAGGCCGATTCCGAGGCGATCGTGAACACCTATGCAGGCCTTCTTGAATACAACATCGAAAACGAGCAGGTCCCGGCGCTTGCCGAAGCGCTCCCCACCGTTTCCGAAGACGGCCTGACCTACACATTCAAGATCCGCCAGGGCGTGAACTGGGTGGATTCTCAGGGCAAGGTGCTTGAGCCCGTGACCGCGAAATCCTTCGTCGCCGGTATGCGCCACATGCTGGACGCGCAGGGCGGCCTGGAGTATCTGGTCAGCGGCATCATCAAAAACGCCGCCGAATACATGGACGGCACGATCACCGATTTTGAAGAAGTCGGCGTGAAAGCGGTTGACGATTACACCCTTGAATACACCCTCGAAGAGCCCTGCACCTACTTCCTGACCATGTTCGGCTACAACATTTTCGCGCCTCTGTGCGAAGTGCAGTTCCAGGCAAAAGGCGGCAAGTTCGGCGTGGACGAATTTGCGGAGATCAAAGATACCGACGCCTACACCTACGGCAAGACTCCCGATGATATCGGATACTGCGGCGCCTATCTTGTCACCTCCAACACACCCGAAAACTCCATCGTGTTCGAGGCGAACCCCGAGTTCTACGACAAAGACGGCATGAACATCACGAAGATCGTCTGGACCTATATCGACGGCAAAAACCCCACCGCCTCCTATGACTTCTTCAAAGAGGGCAAGTTCTCTGCGGCAAACCTGAACACCCAGGCGCTTGAGAAGTGCAAGACCGACGGTCTGTTCGACGAGTACGCCTATGTGACCGCCACGGACGCGACCTCGTTCCCGATGTTCCTGAACCTTTACCGCGCGCAGTACGGCAACTTTGACGACGCTTCCGTCGCGCCCACCACGTTCAGCGACGTGGAAAAGCTTCGCGCGAATATTGCCATGCAGAACCACAACTTCCGTCTTGCGATCACCACCGCGCTTGACCGCGGCGCCTATAACGCGACCGTCAACGGCGATGATCTGAAACTCACAAGCCTTGTGAACTCCTACACCCCCGGCAACTTTGTTTCCCTGGCGGAAGAAGTGACCGTGAAGATCAACGATGCGGACAAGACCTACGCTGCAGGCACCTACTACGGCCAGATCATGCAGGATCAGATTGACGCCGACGGCGTCAAGATCAAGGTCTGGGATCCCGAAGCGGAAAGCGGCAACGGTTCCTCTGCGGGCTTTGACGGCTGGTACAACCCCGAATATGCAAAGGAGATGCTTGCGAAGGCGGTTGAAGAGCTGAAGGAAGAAGGCGTGGAGATCTCCGCCGAAAATCCCATCAAGCTTGAGCTTCCCTATTACGACATCAACGAAACCTACACCCAGCGTGAAAACGCCCTGAAGCAGTCCATCGAAGCCTCCCTTGAAGGCCAGGTCGAGATCGTGCTTGTAAAGACCGGCGGCTCCGACGCGATGAACTGGTACAATGCGGGTTATTATCCCGAGACCGGCGACACCATGAACTACAACCTTGTCGACGTATGCGGCTGGGGTCCCGACTTCGGCGATCCGCAGACCTACCTTGACACGATGCTCGGTCAGCCCGGCGGCATGGCAAAGAATATCGGTCTGTATTGATCGGAAGTAATGCCGTTAAGCGGTAAAACGCCGCTGAACGGCCCTGCCATATGAACGGTAAGAGGATGAATGATCTTCATCCTCTTATTGTTCACAGAGCGATTTTTGCCCTCCGGGAGGAACTGACATGACAAAGTATTTGCTCAGACGTCTGCTGCACGGACTGATCTCCGTCATAATCGTTGTCGGCGTGGTGATGATGCTCGTCTACTCGCTGACCGACCGTGAAAAGATCTTCGGCAGCGATCCGATGTTCAGCAAAAAAACAAGCAATATCCGCGAAACATATAAATACGAGCAATGGGAACTGTATGGGTATATCGACTACGTCACATACAACGAATACCTCCTGCAGCTCGTGCGCAACGGAGATATCACGGAAACGCAGCGCTCGGCTGCCGTAGAGATCGCGCCGACCGCCCCGAAAACGACCGCCGGCGGCAAACAGGTCGTCAGCCCGTTTTCCGAGGATGACTCCGCAGCGGCAAGTGAAATGATCCACCGCTTTGTCGAGCACTATACGGCAAAGGGGTATACGGTCGTACGACTCAACGCGGACTATTATTCGAAACGAACCAAAAAACTCAATAACGGCGGCAAGCAGGTGCTGTTCACCTATAAAGACGTGCCGCTGATTTTCCGGCTGTTTTCTTATTTCGGCCACATTTTCACCGTTGACAATATCCATTACGTCAGCGAAGAGACCGATATCGGAGAGCGGAAGCTGACCTTTACGCTCCATGATCCGGCGTATACGGATCCCGATACCGGCAAATCGCCGTTTTCTCCCGCCATTATCGGGAACGGAACGCGGCACAGATACTTATTATATACGGATAACCGGTTCCCCTTTATCCACCAGCACCTGCTGAATATCAGTATGGGAACCTCCTTCTCCGTCAACAAAGGCGTGGACGTGTTTGACACGATGACGCTTACACAGGGCAAATACGTAAAATCCCTGATCACTTATCCGACCGGTCTGACGGAGCTGAGTGCGGACGACCTGCACTCGGCGGTCTATATTGAAGGCTCACGGGAACTGAGCGAAACGATCTCCTCCCGCTTTGACAGCGACTATTCAAACGTCAGCACAATAAAAGCAAGCAAATCAAAGATCGGGTTCTCGTTTGTGATCGGTATCATATCCGTTGCTCTGGCATATCTGCTTGCGGTACCGCTCGGTATCCTCATGGCAAGACAGAAAGACAAACTGATCGATAAGATCGGGACGCTTTATATCATCTTTATTATCGCGGTCCCGAGTCTCGCCTATATTTTCATGTTCCAGGCGATCGGCCGCAGCCTCGGTCTGCCGAGCATCATGAACGTCAACGCCGAATCATGGAAGATGTATATCCTGCCGATCGTATCCCTTGCGCTGCCGTCCGTTGCGGAGCTGATGAAGTGGCTGCGCCGTTATATGATCGACCAGATGAATTCTGATTACGTCCGGTTTGCCCGGTCCGGCGGCCTGTCGGAAGGGGAAATCTTTACAAAGCATATTTTCAAAAATGCGGCGATCCCCATCGTCCACGGTATTCCCGCCAGCATTCTCGGCGCGCTCATCGGAGCGATCATTACCGAACGCGTATATTTGGTGCCCGGCGCCGGCAACCTGCTGACCAACGCGATCAACGCAAACGATAACGGCGTGATCGTCGGCCTGACCCTGTTCTACGCGCTGCTTTCCATTATTTCCATGATCCTCGGCGATATCCTGATGGCGGCGGTGGATCCGAGAATTTCCTTTTCCTCAGGAAAAGCGAGGTAACGAAGCATGAAAAAATCAGCAGAAAGGAACGATATCCGCATGTCGGGTCTCCCCGCGGCAAAGGATACCGCACGGCGATCATTATGAACGAACAAGCAAATCTGATCGACATCAGCGACCTCGGTTTATCCGAAGAGGAGCTGTTCTCCCATGTTGCCAGCGACACGCTTGCGGCGGAAAAGATCACGGCGCCGCGTTACAGCTACTGGCACTCCGTCTTCCGTGTGTTCTTCCGCAAAAAGATAAACATCGTGATTCTCGCTCTGCTTGCGCTGATCATCCTGTTCGCGTTTATCTATCCGATGTTCACGAACTACGACCGGTTTGCGCACGTCCTGACCGAAGGCGGAAAACACCTGTCCCCCGAAAAGGCGTTGGAGCTCCACGCAGGGGACAACCCGATCCACTGGATCCTCGGCTCCGGCGGCGCCGGCGAATCCACCTTTGACGCGATCTGGGTCGGCTCCCGGATCTCCCTCTCCCTGGCATTTGTCTGCGCGCTGATCAACATGGTCATCGGCACGGTGCTGGGCGCCGTATGGGGCTTTTCCAAAAAGTTCGATATCGTCATGCAGGAGGTATACAACATTATCGGCAACGTCCCTTACATCCTTCTGATCTCGGTTATCGTTATGATCCTGAGCGCCAGCTTCTGGTCCCTTGTTTTTGCGCTGACGATCACCGGATGGCTCGCCATTGCGTATTTTATCCGTACGCAGGTCATTATCATCCGGGACCGGGAGTATAACCTCGCGTCCCGGTGTCTGGGGACTTCGACGCTGCGTATCGCCATGAAAAACATCATGCCCTTCATGGTTTCGATCATCGTGACCATTGCGGCAACGGAGATCCCTTCCTACATATCCTATGAGGTCTTTCTCAGCTATATCGGCCTGACCATGTCGGATATTTCCCTCGGCAAGCTTATCGGGACGGCGCAGCCGTCCATGTTCACGCCCGGCATGCAGCTCGAGTTCTGGGCGCCTGTTGCGATCGCTTCGATCATCACGATCGTGCTTTACGTCGTCGGCCAGAACCTCGGCGACGCATCCGATCCGAGAACGCATATGTGAGGTGCCGCAGGTGAAAACAGACAACGTAATCCTTTCTGTCAAGGACCTTGAAGTAAAATTCCACGTCAGAGGCAGGATCCTGACCGCGATCCGCGGGATCTCCCTTGACGTACATGAAAACGAATCGATCGCCATCGTCGGCGAATCCGGTTCCGGCAAATCCGTCTTTACAAAGACCTTTGCGGGAATGCTCGATTCCAACGGGTTTATCAGCAAGGGCGATATCCTGTTCAATGACGACGCGCTTGTGGAGACCGTGCTTGATTACGGCGCCGGCGAGAGAAAAACGGTCGAAGGGATCGCCGCAAAACTGAACAAGGGGGCCCCCTCCGAAGCAGCCGCATCCATCTGGCGCAGGATAGAAGCGCTGAAAGCGGAAAACGAAAAACGGTTCCGGCTCAGCGAAGAAGATGAAAAACGGATAAAGACGCATATCGACGAGCTGACATACGCAAAAACGGAGCTTTTCAACCACAGGCAGACGCTTGACACGTCAAAAGAAAAGGATAAGATCAAACAGGCGGACGCTGAGATCGCCGCATTGGAAAAGCAGATCAAAGAAGCAGAAGCGGAAGAAAAGCAGCTGCTTACGAAACGGAAGGCCGAGGCGAAGGCGGATACTGCCTATATCCGGGCATATGAACAAAAAAAGCGTGAGCTTGAAAACGAGCACGCCAAAAAAATCAGGGATTTCACCTTGACGCAGCAGATCCGGGATGAGAACCTCGTCCTTGCGAAAGAGATCTTCCTGTCCACCGGACGGATCGGCGGCTTTCGCGGCGCCAAGCTTCAGCGGAAGCTGATCGGCGCCTGTCTGAAGGCCATGCGCAGCGGCGTCGACTTAAACGACGAAGCCGCGCGTTCAGACGTTTTTGACAATGTGATCTTCCGCGTAAAATACGTCAGTGAAGACGGCGCGCACATCCGCGGCAAATGCATCCTGAACCTTGCCAAGATCCGGGAGCCCTCCGACTGGACGCAGATCCGAGGCAAAAAGATCGCAACGGTATTCCAGGACCCCATGACCTCGCTGAACCCGATCATCCCCATCGGCAAGCAGATCACATCCATCATTCTGAAACACCAGAACTGCTCCGAAACACAGGCCCGTGAGCGCGCGCTGACGCTGATGAAAAAGGTAGGCATCCCCGAGGCGGAAAAACGGTTCGACGACTATCCGTTCCAGTATTCCGGCGGCATGCGTCAGAGGATCGTTATCGCCATAGCGCTCTCCTGCCAGCCGAAGATCCTGATCTGCGACGAGCCGACCACCGCGCTGGACGTGACCATCCAGGCGCAGATCCTGAAGCTTTTAAAGGATCTGCAGAAGGAATTCAGCTTTACGATCGTTTTCATTACGCACGATCTCGGCGTCGTCGCAAATATCGCGGACCGCGTTGCGGTCATGTAT
This sequence comes from Clostridia bacterium, assembly GCA_017430145.1. Taxonomy (GTDB): domain Bacteria; phylum Bacillota; class Clostridia; order Oscillospirales; family Acutalibacteraceae; genus RUG806. The sequence continues at coordinate 19,539 of JAFRNP010000058.1, read as the reverse complement.
GCGGGGCAGATCGTGGAGCTTGGCAAGGTCGACGAGGTCTTTTTCGATCCGCGGCACCCATACACGTGGGCGCTGCTCTCCTCTCTGCCGCAGCTTGCCGAGCGGAATACAAAGCTGTATTCAATCACCGGTACGCCGCCAAGTCTCTACAATAAGATCGTCGGCGACCCCTTTGCGCCCCGTAATCCATACTGCATGAAGATCGACACGCTGAAGGAGCCGCCGGTCTTCCGGGTCACGGATACCCACTTCGCAAAGACCTGGCTGCTGGATCCCCGTTCTCCCGCGGTGGAAAAACCGGAGGCGATCCGGGATATCCACGAAAAACTGCTTCGCGCGTTCAATATCTGAAAGGAGGGCTCTTGTATGTCGGAAACAGAAAATAAAAAGATACAGCAGGAGACAGCCTCCGAAAAAAAAGGAACAGAGCGCCATCTGCCCGCGCACGGCCCCGTCGACGCCGACGGCAGAGAGGTCCTGCTCTCGGTCAGGGACGTGGACATCACCTTCGGCAAAGGCGAGCGCGCCGTACACGCCGTCAAGGGCGCTTCTTTTGACATTTATAAAGGCGAGACCTTCTCCCTTGTGGGGGAATCCGGCTCCGGCAAGACCACCATCGGCCGCGCCGTGATCCGGGTCAACCCCTGCGCTGCGGGCGAGATCGATTACAAGGGCGTGCGGATCTCCGGCAAGATCCCCCGCTCTCTGGACCGTGAAGTCATCCGGAATATCCAGATGGTTTTTCAGGATCCTGCCGCCTCTTTGAACGAACGCGCGACGGTCGAATATATCATTTCAGAGGGCCTTTACAACTTTCATCTGTATGAAAATGAAGCGGACCGCGTGGCGAAGGTGGAAAAAATGATCGCGGAGGTCGGTCTGCTCCCGGAACACCTGACGCGTTATCCGCATGAGTTTTCCGGCGGACAGCGCCAGCGGATCGGGCTTGCCAGAGCCATGGTCATGGAGCCTGAGCTCGTTGTAGCGGACGAACCGATCTCCGCGCTGGACGTCTCGATTCGCGCGCAGGTGCTGAATCTGCTGAAAAAGTTCCAGGAGGAACGCGGCACGACGTACCTGTTTATCGCCCACGACCTCTCGATCGTGCGCTTTATCTCCGACCGCATCGGCGTGATCTACAAAGGCAGGATCGTTGAAGTCGCCCCGGCGGAAGAACTGTTCGATTATCCGCTGCATCCGTACACGCGTTCGCTGATCTCCGCGATCCCGATCCCGGACCCGCTGCTTGAAAAAAGAAAGGTGCCGGTCGTCTACGACCCCTCCGTACACGATTATGAAACGGAGCAACCGGAGATGACCGATATCGGGTACGGCCACTTCGTTTACGGCAGCGCCTCGGAGATCGAATCCTACAAAAAGATCCGTGAATCCGGCGTCCCGCTCAAGGCTGTGACCATTGCCGACGGCGATATCCCCGCGGAGACGACTCAAGACGACAACGTCGCCAAAGAAGAGATCCTGGACACGCCGATCCACGATACCGGCAGCTGGTGGCTTGCAGTCCTTTCCTTCCTGCTGCCGTTGCTGGGACTGGCGGCAGGTGCCGTTTTCCGCAAACACAACTATATGCGAAACCGTCAGGTCTGCCGGAAGGGAGCCTTCGCCGGACTGATCGTGCGCGGCGCTGCCCTGCTGTTGTTCGGGCTGCTGCTTTTGCTTGCGATCGTGTGACCCGACGATGGAAAACACGCAGCAAAAAACCGCCGTCTCCGTCAGAAAGTACCTGCCGCGGATCCTTGCGATCGCCCTTCTGATCGCCGTCGCGGCGTCGGCGTTCGCCTTCGGCGTCGGCAAACTGTTTTCTGCCGAAAGCGGATATCGGACCGTTGAATGTACGGCGTCTGAAACCAACTGCGCCGCAGATTTCATATTCACCTATCAGTTGGGTCTTTCGGGCAGGTCCCCCACAGCGGAGCTCAGGGCGATCACAGATCTGTATAATGAAAAAGCGGTATATTACTACCGTCTTTTTCACGCGTCGGAACCGTTTGCGGACGTTATGAACGTCGCCGCTCTCAACGCCGCTCCGAACACCCCTGTTGAGATCCCTGCCCCGCTCTTTTCCGCCCTGAAAAAAATGGGGGAAGACGCCGGGCGCAACCTGTTTCTGGGGCCGATATTCGCTTATTACGAGACCCTTTTCGCTTCTTCCTTCGACGAGGACGCAGCCGATTGGGACCCCGCGGAAAACCCGTCTCTCAAGGCGGAATACCAAAAAACGCTGGCGTTTGCCGCCGACGACAGGCATATCCGGCTGGATCTGGCAAAAAACGGGACGGCGCAGCTCGTTGTCAGCGACGAGTACCTTGCCTACGCAAAAGAGGTCGGGATCGTCACATTTATTGATTTTTACTGGCTGAAGAATGCGTTTATCGCCGACTGTATCGCAGAAGACATGTGCGCCGCCGGTTTTTATAACGGCGCAGTATCCGCCCGTGACGGCTATATCCGCAACACTGCGCCTGGCGACGGATCGTACACCTATGACTTTCTGGATGAACGCGGCGGGAAGCTGACGGCGCTCGGCAAGCTGACCTACAGCGGCAAGGCTTCCATCTGTTCTCTGCGCCCGTTCATTCTGGACGACACCGAACGGCAGTTCCTGTATATCTACGGCAATGGCCGGCGCGTCACGCGATACATTTCAGGTACGGACGGCCTCTCCCGTACCGGCGGCGCCCTGACGGTGTATTCTGCAGACCGGAGCTGCGCGGATCTGCTGTTGTCCGTTCTCCCCTATTATATGGAAGACCGCATTTCCGAATACGAACAGGAAGGCGTCGGCGTACTGTATTCGAACGGCGAAACAGTTACGTACACGCCGGCAGACGGTTTTTTGTACACGGAAAACTGATCTCCGGAACAGACGGCGCAAACCGTTTTGCGGTTTTCCGAAATACTGAAAGATCGATCTGAACCAAAAAAAAGCCTATGGTTCCCACACCGGGAAAACCGTAGGCTTTTTTCTGTGATAACGAAACGTATTTCCGGGCGATCCGGCGTCAGAAGATCCCTTTTAAAAGCCGCTCGCCGTTGCGGTAAAAGATGTTGCGGCGGTCTTCGTCCGTGATATCGGCGGAAAGCACCATCCCCACGCCGTGCATGGTGGAAAACCAGGGCAGGTCGGTGCCGAACAGCACCCGCTCGCTGCCGGCGGTATTCACGATATCCTCCAGGTACCCGCGCACGATCGGGATCGCGGTCAGCTCGTAATAGATATTTTCATACTGTTTTGTCTCTTTGACCCCCTCGATCTGCCTGCTGAAAAAGCTGTGCCCGCAGAAAACCGTCAGCTTCTGGAAGCGTTTGGCGATATTCGCCACCTGCCGGCTGCCGTCGTACGGCGACCCGCCCCAGGTGTGCAGCAGCAAAAATTTACCCGTCTGCTGCAGGTAATCGTAATACGGGTCGTGGCAGGGATCGTCCACCGGGAAACAGTTGTAGTCCCCCAGCAGCTTGAACCCGACGTACACGTCCGGGTTTTCGTCCACCTCTTCGATCTCCCGTTCCGGATCCAGGCAACGGGAGTGGATGATATGGTAGGCGCGCAGACGGTCCGGATACTTTCTGACCGCCTCCACGTTGTACTGTTCCCCGTACAGCGGGTCGTACAGCGCGAAATGCCCGCAGAACAGCAGGCTTTTCACGCCGTTAATGTCCATATCCGCCACCATCTCATCCGCGGAGGAAAACGGGAAATAGATCTCGGCGTGTTCATCCATATGGGCGTGGAAGTCCCGGATATCGCAGGGCAGCCGCCCGGTCTCCCAGAATGCCTGCGCCAGGGCGCTTTCACGGTTGATCATACGCCGATCGCCTCCTTCACGATTCTTTTCAGGTTGCCGCCGAAGATCAGCGCCCGCTCATTTTCACCGATCGCGGCGGCGCGCGTCACCGCCAGCATGGAGCCCGTGTAGCGCTCCGGGAACGCGGTGCCGAACAGCAGTTTCTCCGCGCCGAAGCGGCGGGTCATATCTTCGATCCCGCCGGCGTCCATCACATACGCCAAATCCATATAAACGCGTTCATACGCCGCAGCCAGCGGGTAGAGCCTGCGGGCGTTGGGCCAGCAGTCGCTGTCGCCGACGATCGCGGACAGCTTCGGGAATCGGGCAAGGATCGCGTAGATCTGCTCCATTGTGATCCCGTAACAGGTGTTCAGGATCACCGGCAGCTTCGCGTCGCTGCACACGCCCAGAAGCCCGTCCAGCGTCAGCGGGTCCGCCACGTACCGGTGCGTTTTCGGCGACAGGTACAACGCGCCGATCCGGTTTTCCGCCATGGCGGCGGGCAGCGCCTCCGGCGGCGGCGTTTCGCCGGTAAACGGCGGCAGCGCCGCCCATACGCCCCACATCAAGGGGTTCCCGGCGGCGGCGACTTTATCGGCGACGAACCGGTTGCCGTAGTTCACCCCCACGGTGCTTGAATAGGCGCAGCGCACCAATCCGCCGCCGATCCCGCTGCGGGCAAGTTCCTCTTGCAGGTCTTCAAACGTGTCGCAGTTGCGGTAGGGCACGCCGTTGTTGGTCGCGCCGAAATTCAGATGACAGTCCAGAATATCCATCCGGCACCCACTCCTTTATATTTTTTTTCAATTCCTATATGACAAGGATTTCATAAAAAACCTATTCCCTTTTCCGAAATTGCGTGCTATAATGAAAAAAAACACGACGGAGGACCCAGGCATGTATCGAATCGGGAAGGAAGAGATCGAAGAAGTCGCAAAAGTGATCGAAAGCGGCAACATGTTCAAAATCAACGACGCGCTGCACGAAACGGAGGCCTGCGAAGAAAAGATACGCGGGCTGTTCGGCGTAAAACGCAGTCTGCTGGTGACGTCCGGCTTTGCCGCCCTGACGTCGGCGCTGGTCGGCATGGGGATCGGCCCCGGGGACGAAGTGATCGTGCCCGCCTATACCTATATCGCCACCGTCATGGCGGTGGTGGCCGCCGGCGCGATCCCGGTGATCGCGGATATCGACGCCACTTACACCATCGACCCGGACAAAATCGAAGAAAAAATCTCACCCCGCACGAAAGCGGTCATCCCGGTGCATATCCAGGGGTTCCCCTGCAACATGGCCGCCATTTGCGCCCTTTCGGAAAAATACGGTTTTCAGATCCTTGAGGACGCCTGCCAGGCGGACGGCGGCAGCTACCGCGGCAAACGGCTCGGTTCCATCGGCAAAGCGGGCGCGCTGAGCTTCAACCAGTTCAAGGTCATTTCCGCCGGTGAGGGCGGCGCGGTGCTGACCGACGACGACGCCGTTTACGAACGCGCCCTGATCTACCACGACGCCAGCGCCATTGCCTTTTTCGGAAACCAGCTGGACGGCATCAATGAACCGCAGTTCTGCGGCGCGGAGTACCGCACCAACGAGATCGCCGCGGCGATTCTGCGCCGCCAGCTCGAAAAACTGGACGGCATCCTTACCGACCTGCGCCGGAACAAGGCGTACCTGACGGGCCTGCTGAAAGAAAAGTTTGCGATCGGCCCCTCCAACGACCTTGCGGGCGACTGCGGCACCACGCTGCCCGTGGTGTTTGAGACCGAAGCCGAGGCCCGCGCCTTCAGCGCAAAGGTCGGGACCGGCAACTACCTGCCCATCGACACCGGCAAGCACATCTACAACCACTGGACCGCGATCCTGGAGCAGCGCGGCGCGTTCCATCCGCTGATGGACCCGTTCAAATTCCCGGCGAACGCCCCCTACGTGCCCGATTACAAGGCGGAAGTCTACCCGGTCACGCTGGATCTGCTCGCCCGTACTGTGTTCCTTTTTCCGTCGCCGGACTGGACCCAGGCGGAGATGCAGAAGATCGCGCAAACCGTCCTTTAATAAAACAGTTCCGTCTGTCTTCATGCCCCGGCGCTTTCTGCGCCGGTTTTTTTATGCCCTTTCATTCGCCGGCAAAGCCCCCGAGCCCTTCCCGCGCGCAAACAGCCCGTTGGGGACGGCAACGGCAAAAAGACACCGGCGGCGTTAAAGTGAGCCGGCGGCGGTTATATACTTTCAGACAGGATCCAACACCCCGCAAAACAGGTCGATCCGGTCGTTTTGTACGCGCAGAAACCCGTCGTCCACAGCATACTTTACCACGTTTCCGTCCGTCCCTTTTACGCGGACCGTCCCCTCGTGCACTGCGAAGACCGCCGCCGTATGGTGCCGAAGGATACAGGTCTCCCCTTTTTCGCCCTGAAACACCAGCGATTCGATCTCCCGATCCAGCGCCAGCATCGCAGGGGTGTAGATCTTCAGCTGCATCATATCGTCTTCGCCTTCTCCCGCACGTCGTCGGCGGTACCGGTCATGAAGAACGCCGCCTCGGGCACGTCGTCCATTTCGCCGTCCACCAATTGGCGGAAGCTCTCCACGGTATCGGCGGTCCGGACGTAGATCCCGTCCTCGCCCGTGAACGCCTTGGCCGTATGGGTCGGCTGGGAAAGGAACTTCTGGATCTTTCTGGCGCGCAGGACCACGGTGCGGTCCTCCGCCGACAGCTCCTCCATCCCGAGAATGGCAATTATGTCTTTCAGCTCCGCGTAACGCTGCAAATACGCCTGCACCTGCCGCGCCACCCGATAGTGGGTCTCCCCGACGATCTCGGGCTGCAGCACGCGGGAGGCGGAAGCCAGCGGGTCCACCGCCGGGTAAATGCCCTGCTCCGCAATGGCGCGGGAGAGCACGGTCGTGGCGTCAAGATGGGAAAAGATCGCAGCAGGCGCCGGGTCGGTCAGGTCGTCCGCCGGCACATAGACCGCCTGCACGCTGGTCACGGAACCGTTTTCGGTGGAAGCGATACGCTCCTCCAGCTCGCCCAGCTCCTGCGCCAGGGTCGGCTGGTAGCCCACGGCGCTGGGCAGTCTGCCCAGCAGGGCGCTGACTTCATTACCCGCCTGGATATAACGGAAAATATTATCGATGAACAGCAGAACGTCGGTCTTTTCTTCGTCGCGCAGGTATTCCGCCATCGTCAGGCCCGTCAGCGCCACGCGCATACGGGAACCGGAGGGCTCGTTCATCTGCCCGAACGCCAATACCGTTTTGTCGATCACGCCGCTTTTCTGCATATCGCTCAACAGCTCGTTTCCCTCGCGGGAGCGTTCTCCGACGCCGGTAAACACCGAATAGCCGCTGTGCCCCACGGCAATGTTGTGGATCATCTCCATGATCAGCACCGTTTTGCCCACGCCTGCGCCGCCGAACAGGCCGATCTTGCTGCCCTTGGCGTAGGGGACCAGCAGATCGATCACCTTCAGTCCCGTCTCCAGCAGCTCGGTCGCGGGCTTCTGCTCCGAAAGCGCTGGCGCCGTGCGGTGGATCGGCAGGGTCTTTTCGGCGCGGATCTTTCCGCGTCCGTCGATGGGACGGCCCAAAACGTCCACCGCCCTGCCCAGAAGCGCGGGGCCAACGGGCACACGGATGCCCTCGCCGTCCGTCTCGGCGACCATGCCGCAGTAAAGGCCTTCCGGCGCTTCCAGCGCGATGGCACGTACCACGCCGCCGCCCAGCATAACGGCGACCTCTACGTATTTGTCGCATTCCACGATCCGGATCAGCGCGTAAACCGGCGGTTCTTCGCCGGGATTGAAACGGATATCCACAACGGGTCCGGCGACCTTCACGATCTTCCCGATCACCAATCGGTTCATTGCTCTCCCCCGCTTTCTGTCTCTCCGGTCTTCCGTATCCGCTCCTGTAAGGATGCGGCTGCGGCGATCTCCGTGATCTCATTGGTTATTGTCAGCTGCCGCGCCATGTGCATCTCCTGTTCAAGAGACGCGATCATCTCGTCTGCATTGTCGGTGGCGCTTTGCATGGCGTCCATGCGCGCGGCGTTTTCACCGGCGGCGGACTGTACCATGGCGCTGTACACCTCAGCCGTACACCAGACGGGCAATATATGGTCCAGCAGCGCCCCGGCGTCCGGCTCCATCAGCAGATCGCCTGCCTTGGGCAGTTCGTTTGCGGTTTCCGTCTCCTGCGTCACCGGGAACAGCCGCCGCCGGGCGGGCGTATGGACGACCCTGTGATAGGGTGTATAGATCAGGTCCACGAACCGGCAGTTCTCCTCTGCGAACAGGCGACGGGCCTCCGCCGCGACCGTTTTTGCGTCGGAAGGGTCCGGATGCATCGCGCTGCCGCCGAAGACGCCGGCGACCGGGACCCCCGCGTTTTCCATCAATTGGGCTGCCCTTGCGCCGAAGCCGTAAAACAGCGCGTCCGGCGTCTCTTGAGCAAGCGCCGCCGCATATTTTGCTATGGCGTGCTGAAAGCTGCCGCAAAGCCCCTTATCGCCGAAAAAGCAGATAAAAACCGCCTTGCCGCCGCCTTCCTTTTGCAGATCCCCGCCGTCCCCGTTCAGAAGCGCGCACAGCGTCTGACGGATGCTCTCTGTGTATTGCGCCGAATACGCAGCGGCGGCCGCGCCGCCCTTGAGCCCCGCAGCCGCTAAAAGATACATGGCATTGGTGATCTGCCGGGTCTGCCGCACACTGTTCAGGCGCTGTTTCAGGTCACTGATACTGCGGCTCATACCCTCTCCTCCTTCACGGCGGAAAGAAGCGCGCCGACCTTCTGCGCGTCGCCGGCGTTCAGTACGCCGCTCTTGTTCACTTCGGCGGCAAGCGCGCCGCATTCGTCCCGCAGCTTTTGCCGCATCGCGGTCGCAAGCGACGCCGTCTGATCGGCGGAAAGCCCGTCAAACAGACCCGCGCGGTAGGCGATGAGAAGAGAGACCTGCTCAAAAAGCGTATAGGGCGCCGCCCGTTTTTGCTTGCAGATCTCCACCAGCGCCTCCCCGTGGCTGAGGATACGCCGGGTACTTTCGTCCATATCGCTGCCGAAGCGCGTGAATACGGCCAGCTCCCGGTACTGCGACAGATCGATGCGCAGCGTGCCGGAAACGTCTTTCATGGCGGGGTCCTGCGCGGACCTGCCCACGCGCGAAACCGAAAGCCCGGTGTTGACCGCGGGGCGCACGCCCGAATGGAACAGCTCGCTTTCCAGATAGATCTGTCCGTCCGTGATGGAGATGGTGTTGGTGGGGATATAGGCGGAAATGTTGCCCGCCATGGTCTCCACGATCGGCAGCGCCGTCAGGCTGCCCCCGCCCTTCTCTTTGGAAAGACAGGCGCTGCGTTCCAGCAGCCGGGAGTGCAGGTAAAACACGTCTCCGGGGTAAGCTTCCCTTCCCGGCGGACGCAGTAAAAGCAAAGACATGGTCCGGTAGGCGACGGCGTGTTTTGACAGATCGTCGTAAACCACCAGCACGTCGCGCCCGCGTTCCATAAAATACTCCGCCACGGTACAGGCGGCGAAAGGCGCCAGGTACTGCATGGCGGGGGAATCCGCCGCCCCTGCGCTGACCACGACCGTGTGCGCCAAAGCCCCGCTTTCGCTCAGCGTTTCGATAACGCCGGCGACCGTCGAGGCCTTCTGCCCGATGGCGCAGTACACGCAGAGCATGTCGGAATCCTTTTGGTTCAGGATGCTGTCGATGGCGATCGACGTTTTCCCGGTCTGCCGGTCGCCGATGATCAGCTCCCGCTGTCCCCTGCCGATCGGGATCATGCTGTCGATCGCAAGGATGCCCGTTCGCATGGGGGTATCTACCGGCCGGCGGTCAATGATGGCGGGCGCAGGGCGCTCCACCGGCAGATATGCTTTTGCCGTCAGCGGCTGCCCGTCCAGGGGCCGTCCGATCGGGTCGATCACGCGGGCAAGCAGCTCCTCCCCCACCGGGACGCTCGCCACCTGTCCGGTGCCCTTGACGCCGGCGCCGACACGCACCTTTTCGCCGTGATCGAAAAGCACCGCGCCGACCCCGTCTTCATTCAGGTCCAGCGCCATGCCGAAAACGCCGCCGTCAAATTCCAGCAGCTCGCCGTATTTCCGTTCCGGCAGGCCCACGGCGTGCACCACACCGTCGCCGACGCTTTCAACGGTCCCGCGCCGGTAGATCAGCGGCGCAAAGGAATATTCATCGATATGCGCCTTCAGATAGGCGCTGATCGGAGAGTTCCCCACTGCGGTCCCTCCTTACTGCATCAGCTGCTCTTTGAGCCGTCTGAGCTGCGTGCTGAGCGTATAATCATAGATCTGCCCGTCGAAATCCAGAAAGAACCCGCCGATGATATCGGGATCGTACTTCCGTTCAAACCAGAGATCGTCCCCGTACCGCTTACGCATCCGTTCAGTCAGCAGGCGAAAGGTCTCCTCGCTCATGGTCTCGCCGGTGGTGATCACACACTTTTTCATTGTCCGTCCTGTCCTTCCCCGGCAACGGCGGAAAAGAAATCCTCCACCAGCCGACGGTCATCCCGGTCGGTGACCTCGCGGCGCAGGATCTTTTCGGAGATCCCGATGGCGGACTCCATGATCTCCGCCTTCGCGCTCTCCAGCGCCTCCTCGCGGGCGGCGGCAGCGTCAAGCTGCGCCTTTTCACGGATCCGGGCGGCGTCCGCTTCGGCGGCGGATACGATCTCTCCCGCCGTCTTTTGCGCCTCTCCCCGCTTTTCGGCGATCAGGGCTGCGGCAACGGCGTCGGCGTCGGACAGCTTTGCCTCATAGGTCTGCCTGACCTCTTCAGCCGCCTGTTGCGCAGCGGCAGCCTCCGCCTTTTCCTGTTCCAGCTTTTCCTTACGGGCGTCCAGATACTTTTTGACCGGCTTATACAGCAGCGCCTTTGTGATCAAAAACAGTATGACAATGTTCAGCAGATTGATCGCAAGATCCACCAACATATCTTTTGAAAGAAGTTCTGCCATAACGCTTGCTCCTTCTGAAAAAAACTCAACTGTTGATCGCCATCAGCAGCGCCGTGATAAACGCGTACAAACCGATGGATTCCGCCAGGGCGCAGCCCATGATCAGAAGGGTCTGGATCTTACCGGCGGCCTCCGGCTGGCGCGCGGCGGCGTCGATCGCCTTTGAGGTGGCAAAGCACATGCCGAACCCGACGCCGAAAACTGTGCAGGACATAATGATTGCAGCAGCTATAAAACTCATAACGAATACCTCCGTAACCTGTTTTTTATTCCATCGCTTCGTTGATATAGATCAGCGACAGCGTAATAAAGATATATATTTGCAGCAGCGGGTGCCCCAGATAGAAATACAGTCCCAGCACCGGCGGCAGACCCGTGCCGAAGCCGCCCAGCGCCCCCTTGAGCATATCCATGACCAGCATACCGCCCATCATGTTGCCGAACAGCCGGCAAGACAGCGAGATCGGAACCGCCACGTCGCTGACCGCCTTTAAGGGGACCATCAGCGGGCGCATGGCGGGAATGGGGCCGCCCATGTTTTTCAGCCTGCCGCCGATCCCGTTCTTTTTGATCCCGTAGATATTCAGCAGCGCAAATGTGCTGAGCCCCAGCGCGAAGGTGAAGGTCAGATCGGCGGTGGGCGGCCTGACGGCAAAAAACTCCGCGGTCTCACAGCCGAGGATGCAAAGCCCGACGCTGAGCATAAACGGGGAGAGCTGCCGCACGGGCATCTCGCCCACGGAATTGCGCACGAAGTTGTCCATGAATTCCACGATGACTTCCATCGCGCTCTGGAACCGCCCGGGTTCATCCACAGAGAAACGCGGTACGCAGAAGATCCGGAACAGCAGCAGCAGCACCGCCAGCCCCGCGATGATCACGCACGCCGTGACCGTCGTTTTTGCAAGGGTGATCCCGAACACCGGCACCCGTTCGCTGAACATGCTGAACTCGATCTCAAGTTTGTGTTTCATACCCGATATCTGCGTCAGCACCGCGCCCAGCAGTACCCACGCGCCGAGGATCATAAGGATCAGAAACAGCTTTTTCCGCTTCTTCTGCTTTTTGAGGGCAGCTTCATCCGGGCCTTCTTTGGCCCTGCCTGCCGAAAGCATCCCGATCAGCCCCGCCGCCAGCGCGACGGCGCCCAGGATACACTCGATCAGAAATTTGACGTTCAAACGCTTACACCTCCTTTTGTGAAAGGACACGCCTCACGCCGTAAACCGTCAGAGAGACGGTAAATCCGACGCCGTAACCGATCGCCCCGGCGATCACGTACGCTCTGAGCGGCACGATCATCGTCCACAGCATAGCGGCGTAGACCGCCGCTTTTATACCGAACACAGCCAACGCATACGGCAGCCGGGATGCGAAAACCGCGTTGAACAGTTTCACGTCCAGCACAAATTCCAGCACGCCCAGGCCGAGACAGCCGAGGGCTGTCAGCACAGTGTAGAGCATATCGGTCCCCTCCGAAAAAGATATTACATATTATAATCCTTTTTTTGCAAAAATACAAGAGGAAACCGCGATATTTCAGGGTGTTTTTTATTAACATTGTATAAAAAACAGCGTTCCTTTCCCCGATAATCGACGGATCCTCCATAAAAACCTTATTGCTTTTTATTTACCGGTATGATAGAATAACCGTAGAAAAAGGAGGTTGTTCTATGAATCTGAACACGATCTTAACAAAAGTCTTTTCTTTGTTCCTTGCGCTGATCGGCGCATTTACCCTTTTCAGCGAAGGCCTGATCAACCGGAACCTTACAGAACGGCTCAAGCCTTTCTGGGGCGGCAATAAAATGACCGTTTCCGATATTGATGCGCAGGAGAATGCGATCTTCTTTACGGCGGACGGCGTGAAGTGCGAGCTTCAGTTCACCTCGCCCCACGGCTGGCGGCTGCGCACGGCAAAAGACGACGGTACGTTTGACGACTTCGGCGCCGGACAGACGCTTGCCCGTGATCTGGACGAGACCGTTGAAGACCTTTCCCAGCCGCTGACGAAAAGTTCAAACAACTCCTTTACGGCGCCGGACGGCAGCCGCGCCGAACTTGTCAACGGCAAAGGGATCGTGATCTATCTCCCCTCCGGCGAAAAAGCCTACAACGTAGACGTGATTTTCAGAGATTCCGCAGGGGCGCTGCATATTGCGGGCGGACTTGACAGGAACGAACGCCTGTACGGCACCGGCGAAAAATACAACTCGCTGAACCAGCGCGGCATGCAGGTCGACGTTTTCTCCATGGACGTATGGAGCGTGGAAGACGGCAGGTCCTATATCCAGATCCCGATCGTCGCCTCCTCCCGCGGGTGCGGACTGTTCATGAACCGGTTTGAACACCAGATCATGGATCTTGGTCACTATGCAAAAAACCGTTTTGATTTTGAGCTGACCCACGGCACCTGCGACCTGTACATTTTCACCACCGAAAAGATCAGCGAGGTGCTTTACGGGTACTCCGTGATCACGGGCTTTGCCTCGGAACCGGCCGAATGGATGTACGGCACGCAGGTCTGCCGGTACGCGCCGGAGTTTTCGACCGCGCAGGGCGTATATAATATGGCTGAAAACATGGAAGCAAACGGCTTCCCCTGGGATGCGGTGATCATTGAAGGCTTTGATGCATTCAACCGTTCCCGCTGGAACGAACTGCAGGAGATCTCCGACTTTGTCCGCGGCAAAGGCAAGCACCTGATGATCTATACAGCCTGCGGGTTCGGCGGCGGCTATAACGACGAATATCTGGTGCACGACGGCACCGGCAGCTCATCGCTCCATCGGGTGTATTCCCATGAAGTCTACGGCGGATACGGGCACCTGAGCTCTTCAACGCAGAGCTATGTGGATATCACGAACCCCACGGCGCGGCAGTGGATGCTCAACGGCACATGGAAAGAGCTGATGACACGGTTCCACGTAGAGGGGGCAAAGGTCGATTTCTGCGAAAACGTTCCCGATTACATGACCTCCCCCGAATCGACGCTCACCTTCTACGACGGCAGGACCACTGCGGGGGCGCACCAGTGGTACCCCGCTGCCTATACCAGCCTGCTGTTCAATATGCTCGACGAATACAGCGAAAGCGGCGCGATGGTCTTCAACCGCGGCGGCGGCATCGGCACGCAGCGCTATCCGATGAGCTGGACCGGCGACCAGATGCGGGAGTTCACGTTCCTGAAAACCATGCTGCGCGCCTGCCTGTCCGCCGGCCTTTCGGGGATCCCGTTTATGAGCTATGATATGGCAGGTTACAGCCGTTCGAAAAACCCGGATCTGAACCCCGAGGCGGAGGTTTACGTACGCGGGCTGGAATACACCTGCTTCAGCACAAACATCGAGTCCCACGGCACGGTCAAACGCCCCTACGATTTCGACGACGCTACGAAAAACATCTACCGTATCTATTCCAATATGCACGACGCCATGCGTCCGTACCTGGTGGAATTCGGCAAGATCGCGACCGAGACCGCCATGCCGCTGATGCGAGCGCTGGTGCTTTACGATCAGGACGACGACAACTGTCAGTCCATCTGGGATGAATACATGCTCGGCGATGCGTTCCTTGTGGCGCCGGCGCTCAACAGGGGCCAGCTTACCAGAAGCATCTATCTGCCGGAAGGAAGCTGGACGGATATGTACACCGGCAAGGTATACGAAGGCGGCAGAACGCTTCTTCTCTACAAAACGCCGATCGCAAAGGTTCCGGTCTTTATCAACAACAATTCGCAGTCCGAAACCCTGTCCGAGACGCTTGCTGCCATGCAGCCGTATATTGCCGAGATCAACGCGCTGAGTTAAGATCCATCGTTAAAGAAAAGCTGCAGCAAAAAAAGTGAAAAGCGGAAAGTGAAAAGTGAAAATCGGAACGCGCGTTTGCGCGCGTTGATCATAGACACTTTTTGCGTTTTCGCCGCTGAAAAAAGAAACAAATAAACAGGAAGGGCTTTTGCCAACGGTGCAGACCTGAAGATCTGCGTCCGGGAGCAAGAGCCCTTCCGTAATTATTTATTGTTTGTACAAGCAATCGGTGATCGTGAAACCGCCATCTGGCCTTTAATCAACGCGCCAACGCGCGTTTCTTTTTTCACTTTCCGCTTTCTCTTTTTCGTTTCCGGCGTAACCTTCCGTCTTATTTCCCTGCGACCTGCGCCAGCAGCTTAATATAAGATACCATCATCAGAATGATCGCCTTCACGAAGTTATAACCGTAGCTGTAAACGGTAGCGGCAAAGGACTGGTCCCTGTTCGCCGGGCTGCTCTCCCCCGCCGCAGTCTTCATGATCGCGTAGCTGTCCACCTGTTCGACCTCTCGCGTTTCGTCGTCCACGATGTAGGCTTTGTACACAAGCCTGCCGCCCTCGATCTCGACGGTGGTAAAACAGCCGCCCCGGTCACGGGTGGAGAACTCCACGTCCGCCACCGCATGGATCGGGTCGATGGCGTTCTCGTTTACCACGTAGCGCTTGGTGCCCGCGGTGGAAGGGATCGCGTAAACCGTGCCGTCCGGGTCGAGCGCAAAGGTCGTCTCCTCACCGCCGAAGTATTCCGTTACATACTGCACGCCCTCAACGCGGGCCTCGCCCTTGACCTGCGCGGTACGCATGTACATATGGTCGTGGCCCGAGAGAACCAGATCGATATCGAGCTGATCCATGATCGGCAGAAGATCGTTTCGCATAATGATCGTATCGGGTTTGTTGATATTTTTACCCGCGGAGTACAGCGAGCGGTGCATAAGCACGATCTTCCACATGGCGTTTGAAGCGGTCATATCGTTGATCAGCCAGTTGCGCTGCGCCTGGCTCATGGGGTACATATCGTTCGTATTCAGGACCGCGATATGGGCGTTGCCGTAATCGAAGGAGTAATAAACGCCTTCAATGGAACGGTTGTCGCTTTTATCAAGACAGAACGTATTCACAAAACAATTGGTGTTCAGCTTGTTGGTGATGTTGCCGTCGTGGTTGCCCGCCACCGGCACGCCGGTATAGGCGTTGTTCGCAAAAGCGAAATTGGAAAAATACCAGTCCCACTCGTCGTTGGTGTTGTCGTTGACGTAATCGCCCAGGTTGACGATAAACTCCGCCTCCGGCAGCGTCGCCAGGGCGCCCTGCAGGGTCTTTGCGGCGTGGGCGAAGTTTTCGTCGCTGCTCGCCTGCACGTCCGCAATAGAGATAAACGAAAAGCTGTCGTCCCGGTCGTCGGTCACAAAGGTACAGGGTTCGCTCCAAAGGCCCTTCGCCGCGTCGCCTACCCGGTAGGTGTAGGCGGTGCCGGGCGTAAGATCCGTGACGGCGACCTGATGGGAATACTGGCCGCGATAGAGCGCCGTCTTGCCGGAATAGGTCTTTGCCCCCGCAAATGTGCCGTCAAAGCCTGCGGTTTCAACGATCTGAACGTCACTGCCGCCGTTTTCAAGCGTGTACCAGCAAAAGCCGCGCCCGGTCGCCCCGTCGGCGTACATGCTGCAGGATACGCGTTTTACGGTATCCGCCGCTGCAAACACTGTAAACACGCCGCCGCACAGCACAAAAACAAGCGCCAGTGCGACCGCCTTTTTCAATGCTTTTTTCTTCATACAAAAACGCTCCTTCCGTTAAATGCCCGCCTCACGCAGTTTTACAAGATCCCTGTAGCTGATCAGGTGGACGCCGTGGGTCTTGAACGCCGCATGGACCTCCGGGTCCTTCATCACGTCATGCTCCCATCCTCTGCGCTGCCAGGTGCCGGAGATGTGCTGCATCTCTTCGGTGGGATACGCCGGATGGATATAGGTCTCGCAGATCCCGTAAGGGATCCGGATCAGATACTCGATAAAGTTGTTTTTGAATTCCTCATAACTGTTCCCGGTCTCGATCTGCTCCGGGAAGATCAGGTAATCGGGCATCGGCACCCTGTGCAGCTTTCCGTAGAATCCGGCAAAGCGGCAGGCTGCGCGAAACAGCCCCAAGGGCGCCTCCGGCGGGCACTGGGAATCCAGGGGCTTTGAGAACATGCGGAAAGGATAGCCGAGCTCCCCGCACATTTTCAGGGTCATCGGCAGCAGCATCAGCTTTCCGTTGAGCCCGTACACCGCGCCCATATGGGAGTCGACGTGCGATGGGTTCATGCCGCGGTCCTCACAAAAGCGGATCTGCGCAAGGCTCTCCGCCATCGCTTCCCGGTAATTGCAGTGCGCCTCAAAATCCTCGCTCTCGGGCCACATCCTGCCCGCCTCGTTTTCCAGCGATTTACCGCCGGTAAGGCTCCCCCAGGGCCAGTGGTCCTTCCACTCGTTGGTGTGCGTCAGGTGCACGCCGATGGCGTACTGCGGGTGAGACGCCGCAAATGCGACAGCTTCCTCCGCGCCGGGGCAGGGCGTCATCACGGTGGAAGACTTGAGGCACCCGCTCTCAAACAGGTCAAAAACCGCAGCGTTGGCGGAATGGCAAAGGCCGAAATCGTCGGCGTTGATGATCAGATATTTTCTTTTCACGTCACTTGTCTGCGGCGGCTGAGCCGCCTTCCTTTCTCAGGGACAAAACGTCCCGGTGATACTTTCACTATACATGTTTTAAGATGAAAAGTAAATAGAGAAACTGTTAATTTTTGTTTTTCACCAAAAAAGCCCGCGCAATATCGTAAAAAATACCTTATTGACAGACAATTGCAAATATGGTAGAATAGACGCGTCTATAAAGGGGAGTAGCTTAAAGGCAGCCGCCTGATCTGTATATCAACAACCGACGCCTTACGTCTGGTATACGGACCTGAACTGGGAAGCAAGACCTTTGATGGTGATCCGCCGTCAAGGGTCTTTTTCTTGTAAAAAAAGCGCTCCGCAAGCGCTCCGAAAAAAAACAGAAAGGATATGAACCGAATGAAGTTCTACCTGCAGGACACCGACGCCGTCTTTCAAGAGGTCAAAAGCAGCGCTTCCGGGCTGACGTCCGAAGAAGCTGCGCAACGACTGGAAGCCAACGGCAAAAACAAACTCAAGGAAGCCGAAAAAGAGAGTCTGTTCAAAAAAGTCCTCACTTCCCTCGCCGACCCCATGATCATCATGCTGATCGTCGCCGCCGCCATCCAGGGCGTCGTTGCGGTGGTCGAATCGGGCGGCAAGCCGACCGTGAAGGACTTTGCGGACGTGATCATCATTCTGGCGGTCGTGATCATCAATACGATCATGAGCCTTGTACAGGAGAGCAAGGCGGAGGCCGCCATGGCAGCGCTGATGCAGATGACCGCCGCAACCAGCCATGTGCTGCGCGACGGCAAGATCGTTACCGTAAAGAGTGAAGATCTGGTCGTGGGCGACGTTGTGGTGCTTGAAGCCGGAGACGCCGTGCCTGCGGACTGCAGGATCATCGAGTCTTTCTCCATGAAAGTGGAAGAGGCGGCGCTGACCGGCGAATCGGTGCCGGTGACAAAGCTGATCGAAACGCTGTACCTGAAGGATAAAAACGCGGACGTACCGCTGGGCGACCGCAAAAACATGTTGTACGCCGGCTCCACCGTCGTATACGGCCGCGGCAAGGCGGTCGTGACCGGCACCGGCATGGACACCGAGATGGGCAAGATCGCCGACGCGCTCAGTGAGGCCGAGGACGAGCAGACCCCGCTTCAGAAGAAGATGGGCGAGCTTTCCAAGTTCCTGACCAAGCTTGTGATCGGTATCTCTGTGCTGGTATTCGTCGTGAGCGTCGTGGAAAAGGTCATTCGCGGCGGCGGGTTCGACATGGGCACGTTCTTCCAGGATATCGCGCTGCCGACGTTTATTTCAGCCATCGCGCTGGCGGTCGCCGCCATCCCCGAGGGCCTGCCCGCCGTGGTCACGATCATCCTTTCGATCGGCGTGACCGCCATGAGCAAACGGCAGGCGCTGATCAGAAAGCTGACCGCCGTGGAAACGCTCGGCTGCACGCAGATCATCTGCTCCGATAAAACCGGTACACTGACCCAAAACAAGATGACCGTGGTGGACCACTACGGCGACAACGAGCCTCTGATCGCCACCGCCATGGCGCTGTGCTGCGACGCGGAGCTTGACGAAAACGAGCAGGCGGTGGGCGAGCCCACCGAGGCGGCGCTGGTCAACTACGCCTGCAAGCTGGGGCTCAAAAAGCCCGACCTGAAGGCAGCGAACCCCCGCGTGGGCGAAGCGCCCTTCGATTCCGGCAGAAAGATGATGTCCACCGTCCACGCCGTGGGCGACAGCGGCATCGTACAGTATACAAAGGGCGCGCCGGACGAGATCCTCAAGCGCTGCACGCATATGCTCAAAAACGGCGCCGTCACCGAAATGACAGACGCCATGCGGAAAGAGATCCTGGCGGACAACAAGCGGATGGCAGACAAGGCGCTGCGCGTGCTTGCGGTCTCCATGCGCACCTACCCCGCAAAGCCCGACAGCTTTGAGCCCGCCGACCTTGAAAAAGACCTGATCTTTGTGGGCCTCACCGGTATGATCGATCCCGTCCGCCCCGAAGTCAAGGCCGCTATTGAAGAGTGCCGTCAGGCAGGCGTGCGTCCCGTTATGATCACCGGCGACCACAAGGACACCGCCGTCGCCATCGGCAGGGAGCTCGGCATCATCGCCGATCCGAACGAAGCGATCATGGGCGCGGAGCTTGACAAATTCAGCGACGAGGAGCTGGTGGAAGAGGTCCTCAAGTATTCCGTCTACGCCCGCGTACAGCCCGAACATAAGACCCGTATCGTAAAGGCCTGGAAAGCGCGCGGCATGGTCACCGCCAT
>JAFRNP010000057.1 GCA_017430145.1 Clostridia bacterium | reverse complement strand
CTTTTTGATATTTAACCAAAGTTTTTTGGGAGAATATATTGACAAATTTCAAAAATTGAGATAGGAGAAAGGCCATATGAAGAAACAAAATCACACGGGGTTCCGGAAACATCCGGACAATCCGGTCTTCGGCGACCCCGGAACCGGAACGCTTTTTGACGTCTTTGTTACGAAGCAGCCGGACGGGTGGCTGCGCATGGACGTATCCCAACGCTCGATCAACGCCCTGGCGGTCTCCTTTTCCGCGGACGGGATCGGCTGGTCGGAGCTGCAGGTCACCCTGTCCCCTTCCGCCGGCTGGGAGGAGCTGGTCAACCGTAACTGCGTCCTAAAGATCGGCGATACGTATAAAATGTGGTACACCGGGCAGGCGCACGGCAACAGCTGTATCGGGTTTGCCGAAAGCGCGGACGGCTTAACGTTTACCCGTGTGCGTGAAAAGCCCGTCCTCTTCCCGGAATTCCCCTGGGAGGGCGAATCCGTGATGAACCCCTGCGTCCTGTATGAAAACGGCGTATACCGGATGTGGTACAGCGCCGGGGAAACCTACGAGCCGAACGTATTGTGTTACGCCGAAAGCACGGACGGAACGACGTGGCGCAAATCGCCGCTGAACCCGATCCTTGAAAAGAACCCCGGTAAGGCATATGAGCAGGACCGCATCGGCGGCTGTCAGGTCCTCCCGCACAGTACGCTCGGGTATCTCGTGTTCTATATCGGCTACCGGGACGTCGACACCGCCTGCGTGTGCGCGGCGTATTCCGAAAACGGCACGACGGATTTTCACCGATGCAAATTAAATCCCCTGATTTTTCCCACGCCCGGCGGATGGGACGCGGACGCCTGCTATAAGCCCTCCGCCCTGTACGATCCCGAAAAGGACCGCTGGCGCATCTGGTACAACGGCCGCGCCGGCAGCAAGGAATACATCGGGCTTGCGGAAAAGACCGGAGATTTTACAAAAGCGGATTTTGAATAAAACACGAACACTTTGCAATTGACGGTACGGAGGGAAACTGCAATGAAACTTGTCAAATCAACCGTTCGGATCGGCCTTGAAAAACCCGTAAAGCTGCTGCACGTCACGGACTCCCACGTCGCGCTGGCGGACGAACGCGACGATGAACGCAAGCACGCGCTTGCCAAACGCCTCGGCAGCCCGGACAAAGAAAAATACCTGTGGGAGCATATCGCCTACGCAGACGAAAACTGCGACCTGCTCGTCCATACGGGCGACCTGATGGACTTTGTCTCCCACGCCAACGTCGACTTTGCCCGTAATATCGTGAAACGCGAAAACGTATTCTTTATCGCCGGCAACCACGACTATTCGCAGTACGTGGGCGAAGCGTGGGAGGACAACGCCTACCGGATGAACAGCTATATGCAGATGGGCGGCGGCCTCGGCGTGCCGATGTTTTTCAATAACCGCGTCGTCGGCGGCGTCAATATCGTGGGCGTCGACAACAGTTACTATCTGTTTGAGGACTGGCATCTGTGGCGGCTGAAAAGAGAAGTCGCAAAAGGCCTGCCGGTCGTTCTGGCTTTCCACGACCCCCTTTTTGAGGAGTCTCTCTATCAGGAACACAGAAAACGGCTCCCGCATGAGCCGACCTATCTTGTGGGCTGCGACGAGGAGCATCTGCTTGCGTACAGTGAATTCCGCGCCGTACAGCAGCGTCCGGACGCGCCCACGCTCCGCTTTATTGAATACGTGAAAAATGAGCCTGCGATCAAAGCGATCCTGACGGGGCACTTGCACTTCAGCTTTGAAAGCAGCATCACGCCGACGCTTATGCAGTTTGTTACCGGCGGCGCTTACGAAGGAACCGCGCGGGAGGTCACACTGGTATAAACCGGCGTTTCATTTGAAAAATCAGGAGGTTTCAGAAATGAAAAAATATGACGTCGCGGCATATATCTGGCCGTCTTATACAGGGAAAGAACTCCGTTCCCGGCAGTTCTGGGAGCAGGGGATCGGCGAATGGCAGTCCGTCCTGAGCGCCGAAAAGCGCACGGAGGATCAGATCCTGCCGAGAAAACCGCTGTGGGGGACCGTGGACGAAGCCGACCCCAAGGTGATGGAGTTTCAGATTAAAGAGGCGACGCACCACGGCGTAAACGTGTTTATTTACGACTGGTACTGGTACGACCGGCGCCCGTTTCTGGAGCAGTGCCTGGACGAGGGCTTTCTCGGCGCGCCAAACAACGGGGATATGCGGTTCTATCTGATGTGGGCGAACCACGACGCGGGCTACACCTGGGATAAGCGGCAGTCAGCGCTCGACGAGATCATTTGGTTCGGCTCGCAGCCCCGCGGGGAATTCGACAGGGTGTGCCGCCGGGTGATAGACCTGTACTTCAGGCGCCCCAATTACTATAAGATCAACGGCTGCCCCGTATTCATGATCTACGAGATGTCCAATCTGGTCAGAGGGCTCGGAAATATTGAAAAAACGCGGGACGCGCTGGAACATTTCCGCACGCTGACGAAAGAGGCGGGCTTCCCGGACCTGCATCTGCAGGCGACGATCTATGCCGAAAACGCCGTCAACGTCAGCGGTGTGGACGCGGCGCGGGAGGGCTCCACGAAAGATCTCGTGCGCCTGCTGGGCTTCGACTCCGTGACGCATTACCAGTTCGTCCATTTTACGGACTGCAACCGGGATTATCTCGAGATCCTGCCGGACGTGCAGAAGGAATGGGACCGCATCCGCGAAGCGTATGCCGTACCGTACTATCCGCACGTCACCGTGGGGTGGGACAACAACCCGCGGCACCGTTTTCTCACAATGCCGATCATGAAGAACAACACGCCCGAAAACTTCAAAAAAGGTCTGCAGATGGCAAAAGACTACACCGACAAATATAACGAAGTGCCGCTCGTCACGATCAATTCCTGGAACGAGTGGACGGAAATGAGCTATCTCGAACCGGACGACGTATACGGGTACGGGTACCTTGAGGCCGTCAAAGCCGTTTTCGGCGCGTGAAAAAACGAATTTATCGGAAGTTGCCTATTGCAATCACAGCCCCGGTCCGTTATAATGAAATCAGCTCCTTGAGCAGTAACGTATGAAAGGAACATCAACATGAAAAAAGTATTTGTTTGTATTCTGGCCGCAGCGCTTGTGCTGTCTCTGTTTGCAGGCTGCGCAAAAACCGGCGAAAAAGACGCCGAAACGGCAACACAAGCCGCCGCGTCTGACGTCGCTTCCTTCCAGACGATCGGCGACGTTCTGGCTCTCGGCGAAGACGCCCACGTGATGAGCGCCACTTACAAAGACGTCTACGTTTGCGTGTTTGAACACAACGGCTCCGTCTGGCGTCTGTTTGCCGATCTGAACGAAGAGCAGTCCAACGCGCTCTCGGAACTCGATATCCTGGCGGAAGACTACCATGAAAAAGAGAGCGAGCTGCTTACCCCGCTGGCTGTCACCAAGTGCGAGAATCTGGACGACCAGAAGCTGTCCGAAGAAGAGATGAAGGCGCTGGCCGGCAAAACCGGCGAGGAGCTGATCAACGACGGCTGGACCGAAGGGAATTACTACAATCTTGACGAAATGGAGTTCAATCTGGAGAAAGCGCCGTTTATGTATACCGTCGTATTTGAGGCCCAGGAAGGACTTGAGAACACCGATGATTTTGACGTACTTGAGGCGATCAAAACGCTGAAGGTCAAATCCGTCGGTTACTACGGCATCGGCAACCAGGCGACGGACCTGCCGGAGGCAGCTGAAGACTAAGGCATACCGCTCATAATGCGGCTGCTTTCCGCGATCCCATTTTTTCAACGCCCGCGACGACAGGACGCTGTTGTTTCCTGCCGCCGCGTTTTTTTATTTCGGGGGTCCTGTTCTATTTGCACAAAAACAGGCGGCATTTTTTTACGCATCCGTACACAAATATTTCTTTTTTTTGCTTGATTTTATAAAAAATACGGTGCTACAATAATTAAAAGGTTTCATTTTAAACCGATTATCCGAAAAGGAGGATCTGTATGTCAAAAAACAGAAAAACGGATAAAGCCATATCCATCCTGTTATCGCTGCTTCTGGCGTTCGGCGTCTTTTCCGTCGTGCCATTCGCAACGGGGTCTCAGGCAGCCGTCACAGGGCTGACGCCTCTGCCCACGACGACAGGCGCAACGCTGACTGACGGCAACCGGTATGTGGTTTCATCCAACACCGATATCGGGGCAGTCGCCAACACGAACGGCCTGATCGTTGCCGATAACGCAACTGTCCTCATCTACATCCCCTCCGGCGTAACGCTCAACGTTTCGGGCGGCGCCGGCAGTGCGAACACCGGCGGTAAAGCGGGCATCTATCTGCCCGGCAGCTCCACGCTGATCGTAGCCGGCGGCGGCACTCTGAACGCCTACGGCGGCGCAGGCGGCTCTGCCAACGGCGGCGCAAACGGCGAAAACGGCAACGGCGACTACCACGGCGGCAACGGCGGCGCAGGCGGCATGGGCGCCGGCGGCGGAGGCGCAGGCATCGGCGGAAACGGCGGCAGCGGCGGCGAAGGCGGCGCAGGCGGCGCATACACCAGCGCGTCGCGTAACGTCAGCTCCCAGCCCACCTACGGAAATCCGGGCGGCGGCGGCACAAAGGGCAACAGCGGCACGGCAATGGGCACGCTTTATAAGCTCGGTTCCGTCACGGTCTCCGGCAACGGCGGCAGCGGCGGCGCACAGGGCGGCGGCGGCAGCGGCGGCGCCAAAGGCGTTACAAACAACTGGTTCACCGACTACACCGGCGGCGGCGGCGGTGG
>JAFRNP010000056.1 GCA_017430145.1 Clostridia bacterium | reverse complement strand
CTTCTTTTGGCAAGTTCCCCTCTTTTTTTATTTCGTCATTTTGACGGTGTTTTGTAACTTCTTCCGTCATTTTGACGAATTTTTTCCCTCCGTCATCTTGACGAATACTCGTGGTTTTCTTTCACTGGCTGAACTGTTACGGCTTTCTGCGCTTTTCCGAAAAAAGAATACAATAACTTGTTGACAAAAGAACGCGAATTGTTTATAATGGGTGTGATACTCAGATTATTATGTGTTTTTTAAGAAGGAGACGGTATTTATGCTGTTTATGAGTCAGATCGTTCCGCTCGTCCTGTTTATGCTTCTGCTCGGCGGCGGCATAGCGGCGGCTGTTTTATTGTTCATTTATCGGGATAAGCCCACAAAAAAAGAGATCATGGCGGAAGGGATCCGGCTGAACGTACAGGATTTCAACGGGATGTTCGAACCGGTCTATTCGATCTCCGTCGGCAAAAACCAGAAGCAGGAGGAGGTCTTTACCGCTTTTACGGACGCGGTGCGTGATTCCGAGGAGGATAACGGCTACAAGCGGCTGGTCAGCGAGACCTTCGGGGACTTCATCACCTGGGGCAAGGGCAAGAAAAAGCTGAACGTTAAAAAACGGGATAAGATCTACCAGAAGAAAGCGCATAAGCTTGTCAAGATCTTCTTCAAGGCCGGCGTCCTGCGCGCCGACGACCTGTTTGTTACCGTAGACGACACGACCGCCGAAAAGTATGAATTCTCCGGAGGGCAGTACATTGAGCCGGAAACCACCTGCGAGGTGCTTTCTCCCGTGTGGACGCTGGACAACGTGGTCGTTAACAAAGGCGTCATCCGCTGAATAAAAATTGGCAAACCAAGACTTGGATTTGAAAAGACGACATTGACTCCGGTCGGAAATAAGCTGAAAAAATTGAGATCCGCTTTTTATAGCAGATCTCTTTTTTTCTTTATCCGTTAACAGTTTCGTTGTCTCTCCGGTTTATCGTATCAGCAAAAAGTGTTACCTGCTTTTCGAATGGATTTCGCAGTATAATTTCCCCGTCTCGACTTCGTTATAACAGTCATCTCTTGCACAGAAATGAAATACGGTTCCGTTAATCCCATCCACATCGGAGAGTATCTTATTTCCGGTTATATTTATTAGCGACATTTTTTTATCCTCTTCGGCGACTATGATATACCCGTCGTCATAGGGTGCGTTCATTTTATAATAAAGATAATCCAGCGTCTGTTCTCCTTTTTTATTGATAAGCCCCCATTTTTCATTCTGTTGCACCGGCGCATATCCGTCTTTCGAAAAACTGATGTAACTGTCGAATTGTGCCGGAATCACAAGCTCGCCTTTGGTATTGATAAAGCCGTATTTCCCATCCGTTTTTACCGCTGCAAGCCCGGCGCTGAACGGACTGATTGCTTCAAAATTCGGATTGATAGCATAAGAACCTGAGAAATCTATATATCCACCATGTTCGCCGATACTGACGCCGATCAGCTTCTCTTCAAAATATTTCATGTTATTAAACTGAGGGGTTGTGATTATTTTTCCGTTTTTATCCATGAGACCGGACTTACCGTTCTGATCATAAGAATAATAGCCGTCTGTCAAAAAGCTAATATTGTCGTAAAGTGCGCTAACGATCATATTGCCTTTGGTGTCGATCAGCCCATATTTGTCGTTGATTTCTATTATACCTCTGTCGTTCCCGCTGAAATATAAGGGGTAGGCGGCATCAAACTGTGCGGGAATTACAAACTTGCCGGTCATATCAATGTAACCCATTTTATCATTCTCTGAGGATCTTGCCGGAATGACGCGGTCGTTGTGGCTCAAGCCAAGCTGTGAGAGCATAGAATCGAATAAAGGTGAGGTAGAAAACTGCGGGTTTGCGGTGTATTGTCCGGTTTTGTCGATGATGCCCCAAAGTCCGCCGGTCGCAACAATTGAATAGCCTTTTTCATTGAATGCGATTGCATTATCATATTGCGCAGTGATCACAAGCTTTCCACTTTTATCTATGAACCCGTATTTATACTTTCCGGAATTATCTGTACTCCCGACGCATGCGAGTCCGTTGGTTAGTTTCTGTGCTTCGGAGTAAATCGGATTGACAACATATTTGCCGTTTTTGTCAATATACCCATTAACACCGTCGACTTCGACTGCTGCCAGACCCTCGGAAAAAGAACCTGCAAAATCAAACTGGCAAGGAATAATTATTTCACCTTTATTGTTTACATATCCCCATTTATCCCCTTTTTTTACAGAGATAAGTTCTTCCTGGAAAAGTTTATTATCCTCATTTTTGTCTTGCTTTTGTGCACCAAAAAAAACAAAGTAAAGGATTCCGGCAATTACGGCGAGCGCAAAAACAGCAAACACGGACAAAAGAATGATGACACGCTTCTTTTTTGTCTTCTTTTGTGGAGGCTCTTCCATAATGTTTACATTGTTTTTGATTGCATCCTCTGAATCAGCTTCCGGAGGGACAGGTTCATCCGGTGAGATTGGAACGGTGCTTCCCGAAAGCGCATTCTCAGTCTGCCCACCCGCGTCGTTCATGTTTTCATTTGCGTTCTCGTTCGGATTTTTTTGTGAATTTGTCTGAATCTGTTCCTTATTATTCTCCTGGGTATCCATTTTTTGCCTCTCTTTCTTTCACAATTTCATTTTTTTAATCCGGATTGACATTTACTGAATGTCAATCCGGATGAGATTATAACATATAATTTTCTTGTTGGCAAGCACTAAATGTCAAAAAAGGAGAATTATAGATGTTTATTAACAAAATGAGAGACGGAAAGAATAATGTATGTGGCGGTATTGTTGCGGAAAAAAGGAAGGAAATGAAATTGTCGCAAAGGGCTTTAGCGGAAAAACTCCAGTTGCTGGGGCTGAATATTGATAAGAATGCGATTCAACGAGTGGAATCCGGGCAGCGTTTTGTGACAGATATAGAACTGAAATACTTTGCAAAGGCGCTGCAGCTTTCCTATGAAACTCTTCTGGATGGCAGCGACGGCTGAGAAGTTCCGGAACTTTGCGATGAAAAAAACTGTCGGCTCTCGCTGAACCGACAGTTTTTGTGGGAACATTTATTCAAATAGAGCTCATCAGCGTCCCGATGTTCTTCATCGCCGCGCCGATGCCGCCGAGGATCTGGCCGATCCCCGAAAGGGTGCCTTCGCCGTTCAGGATCCGGCAGAGCCCCGCCGCCATATCCTCGCTGAATACGCCCATGCTCATGGAGATGAAGCAGCGGATCGGGATCTGCAGCGCCATGGCGGTCATCATCCGCTCCTGTGCGGCGTTGCCCTTGGACAGGGACTTGAAGAGGTTTACCAGCAGCGCATTGATCTTTTGCCCGGCGGGGGTGCCTGCGGCGTCTTCCAGCGAGCTGTTGACCGTGATGCGTTCGGGCTCGTCTTCAAAATCGGCGTAGGGGATGGGTTTGCCGAGCAGCGCCGAAAACGCCTCGTCGCTGACCCAGGACGGATCGCCCGTGTAGTAGACGGGGGCGGCCTCTCTGAGGTCGGGCAGCGGCGCATCCACGGTGGACGTGACGTTGACCTTCGCCGTCAGGCGGATATCCCGGCTGGAGGCGCCGACGTTGACCGTAAAGTCGCCGCTTTCCACGTGCCAGTCGCCGAGCTCGACGTTATAATAGGCAAATGCGCGCTTGTCGAGCGTCAACGTGATCTCCTGCTCCTCGCCCGGCTGCAAAAAGACCTTTTTGAAGCCCTTAAGCTCCTGCACGGGACGGAAAGGCGTGGATTCCACGTCGCCCACGTACAGCTGCGCGATCTCCGCGCCGGCGACGCTGCCGGTGTTTTTGACCTTGAAGCGCACGGTGAGCGTATCGGTATCCTTGATCTTTTTCTTGCCGAGCTTCAGCCCGCTGTAGGCAAAGGTCGTATAGGACAGCCCGTGCCCGAAGGGGTAGCGAACGGCTTTTTCCGTTTTATCGTAGTAACGGTAGCCGATGTAAATGCTCTCCCGGTATTCCACCGCCTTGCGGCTGCCCGGGAAGAAACGGTAGGAGGGGTTGTCGGCAAAGCGCTCCGGATAGGTCTCCGCCAGCTTGCCGGAGGGGTTCGCGCGGCCGAGCAGCAGGTCAGTGACCGCGCTGCCGGCGCTTTCGCCGCCGAGGTATGCGTTGAGGATCGCCTTGACTTTGCCTTCCCAGGGCATCTCCACCGGCGCGCCGCCCGAGAGCACCACCACGGTGTTGGGGTTGGCGGCGGCGACGGCGTTCACCAGATCCACATGGTTCTGCGGGATCCCGAGATGCGTCCGGTCGAAGCCTTCGGACTCGTATTCGTCGGTAAGCCCGATGAACACCACGGCGACGTCCGTCAGCTTTGCGCACTGCACGGCGTCCTGCAGCAGGCGGATATCCGTGACGCTCTTCGTTTTGTCGTAGCCCTGTGAATAGACGAACCCGACGCCCGCGTCCAGCAGGCAGTCAAAGGCGTTGTCGATATTTTTGGCGTTGATCTGGGAGGAGCCTGCGCCCTGGTAGCGGGGGCTTCTCGCCATTTCGCCGATCAGGGCGATGCGCTTGTCGGCGGCAAGCGGCAAAATGTTGTCCTCGTTTTTCAGCAGCACCATGCTGTTTTCGGCGATCTCACGGGCGATCGCGTGGTGCGCTTCCTTGTCGTAGGGCTCGTCCGCCGGCGTTTCGTTGGCTTTCATCAGCAGGTCTATAAGCTCGTCCACGCGCGCGTCCAGCGCCTCCTCGCTGAGTTTGCCGCTGCGTACGGCGTCGACAAGCTTTGCGGCTCCGAGGCCGTTGGAGCCGGGCATCTCCAGGTTCTGTCCGGCGGCAATGCCCTTTTCGATCTCGTTTTCCGCGCCCCAGTCGGTGACGACCACGCCGTCGAATCCCCAGTCGCGGCGCAGCACGCCGTTTAAAAGCCAGTCGTTTTCGGCGCAGTAGGTGCCGTTGAGCTTATTGTAGGCGTTCATCACCGTCCAGGGCTGGCCCTCTTTTACGGCGATCTCAAAGCCCGCAAGGTAGATCTCTCTCAGGGTACGCTCATCCGCCACGGTGTCGATGGTCATGCGGCGGGTCTCCTGGTTGTTGGCGGCAAAGTGCTTCAGCGAGGTGCCGACGCCCTTTGACTGTACGCCGCGGATAAAGGCGGCGGCGATCTTGCCGGCAAGATACGGGTCCTCTGAGAAATACTCAAAGTTTCTGCCGCACAAAGGCGAGCGCTTCATGTTCATGCCGGGGCCGAGCAGCACGCTGACCTCCTCCGCACGGCACTCGTCCCCCAGCGTCTGCCCCATTTTGTACATCAGGTCCTCATCCCAGGAGCAGGCGGTCAGGGAGGCGGTCGGGAAGGCGACGGCGGGCACCGAGCCCATCAGGTCGGATTTGTCCTTTTTGTCGTTGTGCTTTCTGAGCCCGTGGGGGCCGTCGGAAACCATAATGCTCCGAAGCCCGAGGCGCTCGGCGCCGTTTACGTGCCAGTAATCCTTACCGGAGCAAAGGGCGGCTTTCTCTTCCAGTGTCAGTTGCGCAATTAGTTCGGGGTGTTTCATGTGCGTTCTCCTTTATTCAGAATTTGCGTTTTCGGTTTGGAATGTGTCCGTACCCGCCCCGGGCGCACCGGCGGCGCCGGGAGGTGCGGGCGTTTTTGCGAAAGGTGCGGACACTTTTGCGGGATCATCGGAAGGATCCGCGGGCGTCTCAGCGGCAATCGCGGGCGCCTCTACGCCGCGCAGCTTTTTGACGATGATCTCGTTGCGTTTTTCTGCATCCTCCA
Organism: Clostridia bacterium; assembly: GCA_017430145.1. Taxonomy (GTDB): domain Bacteria; phylum Bacillota; class Clostridia; order Oscillospirales; family Acutalibacteraceae; genus RUG806. The sequence goes on along the minus strand of JAFRNP010000056.1, from coordinate 40,743 downwards.
GGCTCTTTCCCGCTTCTTCCAGTTTCCTCTTCGTCTTTGCAAGGGCGTCGCCGAACCGTTCGTACTGCTGTCTCGCGTCGGCAAGCAGCGTCATCACTTCGCCGGCCTTGCGATTGAGCGCGGCAGTCCGGAAGCCCAGCGCGAAGGTGGAGAGCAGCGCCGTCATGGTGGAGGGGCCAGCCGCCAGCACCCGGTAACGGGTGTGGATCCGGTCCGCAAGGCCGCCGTTCCCGGACAGGACCGTGGCGTACAGCGCGTCGGTCGCCAGATACATGACGGCAAAGGGGGTCGTTGTGGGCGGGACGATGTATTTGCTGATATTTTTAGCCTGGGCGACCACGCTTTTTTCAAGCGCGTCCTTCGCCGCTTTGACCGCCGCCTCATCCCCGGCGTCCTCGGCGTCGCACAGGCGCAGGTAATCCTCGGTCGGGAATTTGGAGTCGATGGGGAGGTAGACCTCGCCGCTGCCCACGTCCGCCGGGACCTTCACGGCGAACTCCACCATTTCGGAACCGCCGCCGGCATGGAAGTTTTTGACGTACATGCCCGGCACGGTCTGTTCCAGCAGGCTTTCAAGCTGCGCTTCCGCCCATACGCCGCGGGTCTTTACGCCGCCGAGCACCCGGTTGAGGGCGGTGACGCCCCCGGAGAGCTCCTGCAGCTCGCCCAATGACCTGTAGACGTTGGAAAGCTGCTCGGAGACGTTTTTGAAGGAGGTATCGAGCCGGTCCGTGAGGGTGGCCTGCAGTTTTTCGTCCACGGTCAGGCGCATCTGCTCAAGTTTTTGCTCGTTTGCAAGCTGCATCCGGTCAAGCGCCTGCCTGAGGGCGTCTGTCTGTTCGGCGCTGCGACGGGCGTTTTGCTGCTGCATCTCGGAGAGCCGGTCGCTGATATCCTGCCTGAGCGCGTAGGATTCCCTTACTACGGCGCCGGTCTGCTGCGTAAGGCTTTCAATGGCCCGCTGCTGCTCGGCGCGGGAGAGGCGGTTTTGTTCCTGCATTTCCCGTTCCAGTTCGCGCGACATGGTCATTACGGCGTCTTCAACGTCGCTCTGATCGTTTTCCCTGCGGCTGCGCAGCAGCAGAAAGACCGTCAGGACCAATAGGATCACGGCGGCCGCCGTCAGCACAAGCGTCAGTTCGGCTGCGGGCATCATCGATCATCTCCGGGAAACAATATTTTTTTTATTTTACCATACTTTTATGAAGAAATAAAGCATTTTCGGCCGTAAATTTGCCGAAAAGAGAAAAAGAAAAGAAAAATATTTAAAAACTATGGAAATACGCGCGCGTATCTGCTACAATAAGATAGATTCACACAGGAAAGGAACGCCGCCCCGAAAGCTTTGCGCCTCGTGTTTCATCTGAGGCGCGGCAGGTTTTCACCGTGCGGCGCGAATAACAGCAGCATATGAAAAAAATACTGTCCGGTCTGATCGCCGCGCTGCTTCTCTGTCTGACAGCGGCCGGATGTTCAAAATCGGAAGCGCTCGTTTTATATTTCCTTACGGACGCCGAGCCCGGCACCTTTGATCCGCAGATCGTGTCCGACAGCACGGCGGACGCGGTGGTGCGCAATTGCTTTGAGGGGCTGGTGTGCCTGGACGACGACGGGAACGTGCAGCCTGCGGCCGCCGAGCGCTGGGAAAAAAGCGCCGACGGGCGCGTATATACCTTTTATCTGCGTCCGGGCGCGCGCTGGCATGTGAGCGCGACGGCTGCACAGGAACTGGCGGAAAAGCTGCCCGAAAACTTTGCCCCGGCCCTGACTGCCGAGGATTTTCGGTTTGCCCTGCGGCGCGCGCTGGACCCTGCCACGGGCGTCGAAAAGGCAGGGGAGCTGTCCAATATCCTGAACGGCGCCGCGGTGCTTGCGGGTTAAAAAACGCCCGATCAGCTCGGCGTGACGGCGCCGCAAAGCGACCGGCTCGTGATCGAGCTCGAACAGCCGCAGGAGGAATTCCTGCGCCTGCTGACCCAGCCCATGTGCATGCCCTGCAACGAGACCTTTTTCAACGCCTGCGGCGGCAGATACGGGCGCAAGATCCGGTACATCATCTCCAACGGCCCGTTCTTTTTGACCCGGTTCGATGAAAACGGCTGCCGCATCGCGAAAAACCCCGACTATGTGGGCGTGCGCCCTGCCGAGGCGGACGTGATCTGGCTCAACTATTTCCGGAATATGGAGGACCGGATCTCGGCGCTCGAAAACGACGGGTACGCCGGCGGCTTTTTGCCGACGGACGTGCTTGACCGGGTGCACCGGAACGGCAGAACGACGCTTATCAGAGAGCCGGACGGTATGCGGGGGTTCCTGTTCAACTGTGAAAACGCGCTTCTGAAAGAGCCGCTGCTGCGCGCGGCGATCATCCGTTCGGCGGATATCACGGCCCTATGTTCCGACTTTTCCGCCGTCCCCGCGCAGCAGGTCCTGCCGGCTTCCGTGGGCGGCGCGCCGGCGCTTCCGCTGACCTTCAACGAGGCGTCCGCCAAAGAAACGCTCGCCGACGCGCTGGAAAAGCTGGGCAGAAAATCCGTTTCGCTGACGATTTTGTGCGAGGAACGCTTCGACCGCCCGATCCGCCGTATGCTGCAGACCTGGCAGCGGATCTTCGGGATCGAGCTGAACCTGTCCGTGCAGACGCTTTCCGCCGAAGATCTTGCCGCGCGTATCGCGGGTGGGGACTATGAGATCGCTTTTACGGTGTGCAAAGCGGAGAACGCGGTGGCCGCCGATTACGCCCAGCAGCTTTTTGCTCTGTCCCGCTGTGACGACGCGGCAGGGGTGCGGATCGTGGAGTCCCTGCGGTATATCGGGGATACCGACCGGGAGAAGACGCTTGCGAGTTTCCAGAAGATGATCGCAGACAGCTTTATCTTTTTGCCGGCGTGGGAGGAGGATACCTGCTTTTACTGTGCGGACGACGTCGTCGGCGTCCAGGTGCAGGCGGGCAGCGTCGTCTACCTGCAAAACGCCCGGCTGAACGTTACGGAATAAAACAGAGCGAAGGAAAGGAGACCGTTATGTCAGTACTGAGAGCCTTTCGTGCCGTCAGGCCGAAAAAGGAGTACGCCGCCGCAGTGGCGGCGCTGCCGTATGACGTTATGAATTCGCAGGAGGCGAGAGAGAAGGCGAAGGACCTGCCGTATTCCTTCCTGCATGTGGATAAGGCGGAGATCGATCTGCCGCCGGAAACGGATCCTTATGCCGATATCGTGTACCGCACGGCTGCAGCAAACCTGAAGAAACTGGAGACGGACGGGATCTGTTTCCAGGAGGCGGCGCCGAAGCTCTATATCTACCGGCAGACGATGGGCGAGGTCGTCCAGACAGGCATCGTCGGATGCGCAGGGATCGACGACTACTTAAACGGCGTCATTCGCCGCCACGAGCTGACCCGCGCCGATAAGGAGGCGGACCGTATCCGCCACGTGGATACCTGCGACGCCAATACCGGGCCCATCTTTCTGGCTTACCGCGCGACCGGTGAGATCGATGCGGTCATCGATAAATATCTTGCCTGTCCCCGTGAATACGATTTTTATTCGGACGGCGGCGTCAGGAACGAGGTCTGGGTCATCGACGACCCGGCGGATATCGACGCGCTGACCGAAGGGTTCCGGAAGGTGCCGAACCTGTATATCGCCGACGGGCACCACCGGGCGGCAAGCGCCGTCAAGGTGGCGCTCAAGCGCCGCGCGGAGAACCCGGCGTATACGGGGGAGGAGGAATTCAATTTCTTCCTGGCGGTGCTGTTCCGTGCAGACGAGCTGAAGATCATGGACTATAACCGGCTGCTGAAGGACGTGCCGGACGGTCTGTTTGACAAACTCGCCACTAACTTTGAGATCGAAAAAGAGGAGGGCCCGGTCTCTCCGGCCTGCCGCCATACCTTCGGGATGTATACGGACGGGCAGTGGTACCGGCTGACGCTGAAAGACGGGCGCTGCGACGAGACGAACGCGCTGGACAGCCTGGACGTGAGCGTCTTGCAAAGGCTCGTGATCTCGCCGGTCTTCGGGATCGACGACCCGCGCACGGATAAGCGCATCGACTTCGTCGGCGGCATCCGGGGCCTCGGGGAACTGGTGCGGCGCTGCGAAACGGATATGGCGCTGGCGTTTTCCATGTATCCCACATCGCTGGACGAGCTTATGGCGATCGCGGACGCGGGGCAGATCATGCCGCCGAAATCCACATGGTTTGAGCCGAAGCTGCTCAGCGGGCTGTTTATTCATAAGCTGAGATAAATTTTTAAGGAAGAAGAAAAAATTTTTTAAAAAGGTCTTGCTTTTTAAATTGTTTTCTGTTATTATGTTTTTTGCTGATTTGCCTAACAGGGTTTAACCCTATGATTGAAGGAGGTGTGCTCAGATGGCAAAATGTGATTTTTGCGGTAAGAGTGTTCAGTTCGGGATCAAGGTCTCCCACTCTCACAGAAGATCAAACAGAACCTGGAAGCCCAACGTCAAAAGAGTGAAGGCTGTCGTTAACGGTTCTCCCTGCAGAGTATATGCCTGCACACGCTGCTTGCGCTCCGGAAAAGTGACAAGAGCTGTTTGATTTCGCGAAAACGGATCAAAAAGAATAAAACCGAGGTCAGTCCCCGGTTTTTTCTTTTTTTCGGCGCTTCCCGTTTTTTCGTCGGGAAGCGCCTGTATTTTTTAGCGTCGGGTCAATTCCCGGACCTTTCTTCACAAAATGCGAACAGTGCCGCGCGGAACCGGCGGAAAGCAGCCGTATCCATCGGGTAGCGGGAAAAATCGATATCGCCGATGGTCTCTCCGATCAGCTCCCGCACGGCTTCGGGAGAGGAGAGCGCCTCGGCTGCCTGCAGCGCCCGCATATCCTGCAGCCCGTCGAAAAAGACCTTTTGCCTGAGGGAGCTTAAGGGTTTCCCGTCTTTGCCCGGATAGACGACGAAGCTGTCCCCGGAGGGGAAATGCCCGCCGGCGTCCGTCTCGGTGAACGGGTCAACGGGCCGCAGGGAGAGCTGGGTGTAGTAGAAGTTGAACCCCCACTGCAAAAAGCCCTCGCAGCCGTATTTGTACAGCAGTACGCCCAGGATTCGGTTGCGGATGGAAGGCATGGCGAAAAAGCGGTTGGGCAGCTCGTCGTTAAACTGCCCGCAGCAGTAATACGTCCACAGCCGTTTTGCCTTTCCGTAAAACAGGTCGATCCGTCCTTCGCCCGGCACCGGGACCGGCACCAGTCCCTGTTCAAAATACTCGGGGTCGGAGAGGGCGTCGATGTGGCTGTAGGCGGAAAAACTGGTGTGGATGATCTTTGCGCAGGCGCGGTAGCGGCGGATGCAGTCCTTGCCCGGCTCGTCCGAGCAATGGATGAAGCACCGGTCCGTTACGCCGCGGGCGTCCGTAAAGGCGGTCAGCGCCGCGCCGAACTGCGTCAGGAAATTGCGGTACGCCTTTGAAAGGGAGTCGGTCTCCCAGCCGAAGATCCGTTTTGTCCCCTTTGCCGTTTCGGCGATGACCTTCGGTGCGTGCCGCGCCCCCCACTGCGTAAACAGATGGGATAATTCAAAGTATTTTATGCCGCATGCTTCCGCCAGGTCCATCCAGCGGGTGAGAAGCGAAAAGTCAAATTCGTAGGCTCCGCGTTTCTTTTTTACGCCCACAAGCTGTACGGTGGGGCGCTCGCTGCCGACGGCTGTGTCCAGCGGCGGGGTAAACAGCGGCGTCAGGATGCAGTTGACGCCGTGGTCGGCGGCGTTTTTCATAAACGCTTCCACGATCGTCCAGTACCGGTCGCTGAATACCGGCGCGCCGTAATAGGTGCTTAAGCAGTCGGTATGGAACCAGTTGGTGTGGATCAGCTTTTGCGCAGGCAACCGTGTCTTTCCGACCGTGGCAGTCAAAGAGGCGGCCCCGTCCGCGTCCCCGTCGATCCGGGCAACGATCGGGTAATCCCCGGGGGCGCATGCATCGGTAAACACTTCGAGCCAGAGGACCGTCCGCCCTTTTTTCAGCGCAGCCCCGTTTTCGACCGGGACCAGCAGGTCCGGGTAATTGCCGGGCCTGCCGCCGTTTACCAGCGTACAGTTTTTGGCGTCCGGGGAGATCGGAAAGGCGCTGGGGACCTCTTTGACGGCATAAAGCCGGAAGGGAAGCGGGCAGTCGAGCGTCAGGACCGCCTTTTTTTCACAGTCGGCCACGATCTGGACGTTGCCGCGCTCGCCGGAAAACAGACGCAGCGTATCGGTCCGGCTGATCGGCGTGCGGTCGTTTTTGAACAGCTTGTGCAATGCGTCGGTAAATACCACGTTGGACATAGGGAACTCCTTTCAAAGATCGATTCGGCCCAGGCACAGTCCGCGCCCGCCCTGTTCATATAAGATATAAGCGGTATCGCCCGTAACGGCGATATCGGAATACCCGCCTTCGCTGTCAACGGGAACGGCCTTTAGGGTCTGAAAAAGGTCGCCGCTGACGGAGAGCGTCAGGTTTTTTCTGTGCGTGCGGTGCTTGCAGTTGACAAACAGCAGCCGGTTTTTGTGTATAGCCAGGCTGCCCTGGCATATGGGGTCCGGCAGCGCCGGCAGCGGGAACGGGGACGACCAGCCGGAGACGCCGCTGCCGCTGATAGAAGCAAAGCGGATATGTTCCGGGTTTTCGTTGCGGATCATCAGCAGGAACCTGCCGTCGGGCAATTCGGCGATATTGCATTCGCTGGGATCCTTCAGCGCCGGGCTGTCGATCGTTTCTCCCGCCTGCCAACGTCCGCCCCCGTCGTCCGAATACAGCGTTGCGATAAAGGACGGGTGGTGCGCCTGCGGGTCCGTACGGTTGTACGCGAGCCAGACCGGGACGATCAGCCTTCCTGCTTTCGTGCATATGCCGTGCCCGGGGCCGATGGCAAGCACGCTGAAGAACCGTTTGACGCCGCCGAACGCTTCGGTGATCTCAACGGCGTCCCCCCATGTTCTGCCGTCTGCGCTGCCGCGCATGTAAAACGCGCGCCGGTAGTTTTCGCAGTACAGAAGGTGCACGGCATTCCCGTCGGCGATCAGCGTGGGATTGTTGAGGGTTTGTCCGGGCGCGTGCACAAGCAGTCTCTCCGACCGAGCGCCGGACGCAGGGTCGATCTCCGATACCCGGATGTCGATCCGTGCCCAGTCGCTGTCGCCGTCCCGGCACTCACAGCATGCCAGAAGTTTTCCGTCCGGCAGCGGGATGAGCCCTGGAATGCGGTATCGGCAATAGCCTTTGTCGTTTGTTTCGATCAGCATGGTTTCTCCCTTTTCTTACGTACCAATTAAACGGACGGATGCTGCCGTTCCCCGGCTTTCGGCCGGGAACGCTCTGATCGTATTATACGCGCGTTTTTTTCTTCCGTCAACTTTTTTTGCAAATCCGTATTCTCCGTCTTGTTTTTTTGTTATTATTATGATAAAATAAATTATTATATGAAAGCCGGACAGGATCTGAATAAACGGAGCATCCTGCGGCAGCTGACGTTTGCAAAGGCAAGACGGGAGGTGGAGGCAACGGCAAGAAAAAAATGGGAACTTGCATCCTATGATAAACAGGCGGCGCTGCAGCTTGCGCGGCAGACGCAGGCGGACGCCTTTGCGGTGCTGCTTCTGCATACCCGCGGGATCGATACGCCCGAAAAGGTGGAGGCGTTTCTGCATGCGTCGGAAATGCCGCTCTCTTCCCCGTTGACGATCCGGGATATGGGCAAGGCGGTGCTGCGCATCCGCCGCGCGGTGGAACGGGAGGAAAAGATCCTTGTCTACGGCGATTATGACGCCGACGGCGTAACGGCGACGGCGCTGCTTTACAGCTATCTGGAAAGTATTGGCGCAGACGTGACCTGGTATATCCCGTCCAGGATCGAAGACGGCTACGGCCTGTCCCCGAAAACCGCCGAAAAGGTACTGAAAACCGGCTGCCGGCTGGTGGTGACCGTGGACAACGGCATTGCATCCATAGAAGAGGCGGCGTTTTTCAAGGAACATGAGATCGATTTTATCGTGACGGACCACCATCAGGTGGGTGATGAACTGCCGGACGCGGTGGCTGTGGTGGACCCTCACCGCCCGGACGATACGTGCCCCTTTAAGGACCTTGCGGGCGTCGGCGTGGCGCTCAAACTCGTGTGCGCGCTGGAAGACGGCGATACCGAAAGCGTGCTGGAGGAGTACGGCGACCTTGCGGCGATCGGTACCATTGCCGATATCGTGCCGCTGGTGGGCGAAAACCGGACCATCGTCCAACGGGGGCTGGAGGTTCTTACAAACACAAACCGGCAGGGGCTGTTGAGCCTGATGCGCGCCGTGGGCGTGACAGGGGAGGTCTCCGCCTCCTCCGTCGCCTATGCGATCGCGCCGAAGATCAACGCGGCGGGCCGTATGGCGAGCGCGGCCCTTGCTTTGGAGCTGCTTTTGACCGAGGACCCGGACCGCGCCGAGTCGCTCGTGGAAGAGATCACGGCGGCAAACGCCGCGCGCCAGAGCGCGGAGACGGCGATGCACCGTGAGATCGAGGCGATGATCAAGGCGGATCCCGCCCTTGCTAAAGACCGCGTGCTGGTCGTGGCGGGCAGGAACTGGCATCCCGGCGTCATCGGGATCGTTGCGGCGCGCCTGGTGGAACGGTACGGAAGGCCCGCGGCGGTGATCTCCATCGGGGACAACGGCGAATGTAAGGGTTCCGCCCGCAGCATTGAGGGCTTTTCGCTGTACGAGGCGCTCAGCCGCGTGCAGGAGACGCTGATCCGGTTCGGCGGGCATACGCTTGCGGCGGGCTTCTCGGTCGCGGAGGACGGGATCGAACGGTTCCGCCGCGCCATTAACGACTACGCCGGCACGCTGCCGTCGGTTTTCCCGACGCTGCACATTGACTGTCGGCTGAATCCCCAGAATATCGGCCCGGAGATCCTTGAAAGCCTCAGTATGCTCGAGCCCTTCGGCGCCGCAAACCCGAGCCCGGTGTTTATGCTTTCCGGTATGCGTATCGACCAGATCCGCGCCATCGGCAATAACCGGCACCTGCGGCTCAGGCTTTCCAAAGGGGAGCTGAACCTGACGGCGGTCTATTTCAATATGACGCCCGAGATCTTCGCGTTCAGCGAGGGCGATACGGTGGACCTTGCGGTCAGGATCGAAAAGAACGAATATATGGGCAGCGTCTACGTCAGCATCCAGGTCAGGGACGTGCGTCCCGCAGGGACCGACGACGAGCGGCTGTTCGGGGCGCTGGCGGCGTTCGGCAGGCTCGAGCGCGGCGAAACGCTCTCCGATCCCCAGATGGCGCAGCTTTTGCCCAGCCGCCGGATGATCGAGGCGGTTTATAAATGGATCCGCGCAAATGCGGGCAGGCCCCTGTCCGCGGAGACGCTCACGTTCCGGCTCGGCGTCGGGATCGAACAAGCCGGGGCCGCCGCCGTCACGCTGGCGGCGCTTGAGGAACTGGGGCTGGTGGAGGCCAACGGCGGCGTATACGGCCTGCCGTCCGTCGTCCGGCGGGCGAAGCTTACCGACAGTACGCTGCTCAGACGTCTCGGTTTTATCGGATAAAAAGGGGTCTATGCCGAAACACGGCCGCAGGACCTGCATATGCTGTAACACGGACGGAAAGAAGGGATGAACGTGCCTGAAGGCGATCAGTATTATCAGGAAATAGAAGCTGCCGTTAAGGAGAATTTTTCTCCCGAGGACGCGGCGTTGGTAAAAAAGGCGTACGACCTGGCCTTTCAGGCGCACAGCGGTCAGAAGCGCAAATCCGGGGAGGATTATATCATCCACCCGGTGGCGGTCGCAAAGATCCTTTTGGGCTTCGGGATGGACGCCCAGTCGGTCATGGCGGCGCTGCTGCACGACGTGGTGGAGGATACCGCCGTTGACAGCGAGGAGATCAAACGGGAGTTCGGCGACGCGGTGGCTTTCCTTGTGGAGGGCGTGACAAAGCTCGGCAAGGTGCCGCTGGCAAGCCGTGAAGAGCAGCAGGCGGAAAACCTGCGCAAGCTCCTGCTTGCCATGAGTGAGGATATCCGCGTCATCATCATCAAGCTTGCGGACCGGCTGCACAATATGCGCACGCTGAAATACGTGCCGGAGCAGAAGCGCCGCGATACGGCGCGCGAGACCATCGCGATCTATGCGCCCATCGCGCACCGGCTCGGTATCCGTCCCGTAAAGGAGGAGCTGGAGGATCTTGCGATCAGCTATCTGGATCCCGTGGCTTACGAGGAGATCCGCCGCGCCATCGAGGAACAGGCGCCTCAGCGCAAGGAATTTTTGGATGAGATCAAGGCAAAGATCTCGGCGCGCGTCAACGAGTACGTTTCGCACGCCCGCGTAGAGGGGCGTATCAAGTCCGTCCACGGTATCTACCGCAAAATGTACATGGGCGGCAAAAGCTTTGAAGAGATCTACGACATTTACGCCGTGCGTATCATTGTGGATACGGTCAGCGACTGCTATAACTGCCTCGGGCTGATGCACGATATGTTCAAGCCCATCCAGGGTCGGTTCAAGGACTATATCTCCACCCCGAAGCCCAATATGTACCAGTCTTTGCACACGACCCTGCTCGGCAAGGAGGGCATCCCCTTTGAGGTCCAGATCCGGACCTATGAGATGCACAAGACCGCCGAGTACGGTATCGCTGCGCACTGGAAGTATAAGCTGGGGATGAAAGACGCCGACTCCAACCGGCGCATCGAAAAGGGCATCGGTTGGGTGCGGCATCTGTTGGAGGCGCAAAGCGAATCCGGCGAGGTTTCCGACCTTGTAAATACCATCAAGGACGATTTCGTCAGCGACGAGGTGTTCGTATTCACGCCCAAGGGCGACGTGATCTGTCTGCCGGTGGGCGCGACGGTCATCGACTTTGCCTATTCCATCCACTCGGCGGTGGGCAATAAAATGGTGGGCGCAAAGGTCGACAAACGGATCGTGCCGCTGGATTACAAGGTCAAAAACGGTGAGATCGTGGAGGTCATCACCTCCTCGCAGCCCGGCAAGGGCCCCAGCCGCGACTGGCTGAAGATCGTCGCCACCAACGAGGCGCGCACCAAGATCCGCACCTGGTTCAAAAAGGAACGCAGGGAAGAGAACATCATTGAGGGCAGGCAGGAATTCGAGCGCGAGCTGCGGCGCAACAATATCAACGTCAGCGGCGAGACCGAGGAACAGCTTATGCGCGTGATCTGCGAAAAGCAGAAGACGGCGACGCCGGACGACTTCTTCGCGGCGCTGGGCTACGGCGGCATCATCCTCTCCAAGATCATCCCCATGATCAAGGACGAATACAACAAGATCGTCAACGCCGCCCAAAAGACCGCCGCGCCGAAGCTTGTCAAAACGCCGCGCACCGTCAGCAGCGAGGGTATCGTCGTGGAGGGTATCGATAACTGCCTTATCAAGCTTTCCCGCTGCTGCAACCCGATCCCGGGAGACGAGATCATCGGTTTTATCACACGCGGGCACGGCATCTCCGTTCATAAGCGCGACTGTCCCAACGTTCCCTCCGTGATCCGTACCGCGCCGGAACCGGAGCGCTGGATAAACGTATACTGGAGCGAAAACGAAAAGCGGGACTTTGTTGCCGCGCTGATGCTGACCTGCCTTGCAGGCGGCAATACGATGAACGAGATTTTTTCGGCGCTCAATTCGATGCACGTGGCGGTATCCGGGATCAATACCCGCGCCACCAAGGACGGGCGTACGCTTGTCAATCTGACGCTTGCGGCCAACAGCGTCGAGCACCTGCGCTCCATCATGCGGGGCCTGAAAAAGTGCGGAGGCGTGCTCAGCGTCGAACGTTCGGGCTCCGACGTCTGAACGGATAACAATTTCGGATACGATTGAAACGGTAAGAAAGGAGAGGTATGCCGACGGCGCGGCGTCTGCCCGCCTGCACGCGTACCAATGTGAATCGTATGGATCCCCAGAAAAAACTCTATCGCTCTGTAACGGACCGGAAGATCGCCGGTGTCTGCGGCGGCTTTGCCGAATACTTCGGCATGGATCCCACCATTGTGCGTCTGCTCATGGTCTGCATCGTTCTTTTCTTCGGTTCGGGCCTGCTGTTTTATTTGGTCGCGGCGCTCGTGATCCCCGAAGCCCCGGTCGATTACCCCGGCGGCGGCTGGAACGGCAATCCGCCCGCTGGCGGCGGCTGGAACGGCAACCCGCCCACGAACGGCGGCGACGGCAACCCGCCGTATCAGGACGTCAGATAACGGAAGGAAGTCGGCATGAAAGCTGTGATCCAGCGCGTAAAATGCGCAAAGGTTCAGGTTGACGGCGCCGTCGTCGGCAGTATCGGCGTCGGCTTTTTGGTGCTGCTCGGCGTCGCCGGCGGCGATACCGAAAAGCATGCGGCGCTTCTGGCTCGAAAAACCGCGATGCTGCGCATTATCGAAGACGATGCGGGTAAAATGAACCGCTCCCTGCTCGATATCGGCGGGGAGGTCCTTTGCGTTTCGCAGTTCACTCTTTGCGCCGACGTCAAAAAGGGGAACAGGCCGTCCTTTACGCCCGCCGCCGACCCGGCGCTTGCCGAGCCGCTTTATAACGCCTACTGTGAAGCGCTGCGTTCGGAAGGGATCGGCAAGGTAGAAAAAGGCGTTTTCGGCGCCGATATGCTTGTGACGCTTGAAAACGACGGCCCTGTGACGATCCTGCTTGATACCGATATCTGGATGTAAAAAGGAGACGCTTATGCGGGTGTATTCGGCTGTGATCGGCAGCTATCAAACCAATTGCTATCTGCTCACGGACCCCGAAAGCGGCGAGACGGCGGCGATCGACTGCGCCGTTTTTGACTGCGATTATCAGCGGTTCCTGGCGGAAGCGGGGGTCGCCCGGCTGAAGTATATCCTGCTTACCCACGGGCATTTTGACCATATCTCCGGCGTAAAGGCGCTCAGGGACGCGTGCGGCGGTACGGTATGCATCCACGCCGCTGACGCGGACTGCCTGACGGATGAAACGCGCAGCCTCAACGCCTACGTGGATTACGCCGTATTGCAGCCCGTATCTGCGGACTGCCTGATCGATGAAAAGTCCGTCCTCACGCTCGGCAGTCACGCGATCACCGTGATGCCGACCCCGGGGCACACGCCCGGCAGCGTCTGTTTTCTGACCGACGACGGCAAAATGTTTTCCGGAGACACCCTGTTCCGGCTGTCCATGGGGCGTACGGATATGCCCGGCGGCAGCACGCGCACGCTGTTTGCGTCCCTGCGGCAGATCGGGGCGCTGGAGGGGGACTATACGGTCTACCCGGGGCATATGGAGCAGACGACGCTGGAATTTGAAAAGAAATATAACCGGTACCTGCACGCAAAATGATACTGAAACTGATCGGACATACATATAAATACGAATGTGAAAAGGTTTTGCGCCTGTTTTTCCCGACCGCGAAGATCGAATTCGCGGCGCAAGGCGCAGCTTTGGACCCCTCGGCGGATACGGTGGTGTGCGAGCGCGCCGAGACCCCGGCGGGGACGGTGTACCGCTGCCGGGCGCATATCGACGGCAGGACGGCGGCGGCAGAGCGTCCGGGAACGGACGCGGACGCCGTGATCGAGGAGAACCCGATCGCGACGGTCATGGTGGAGGCGTTAAAGGAACTCACCGGCGTCATGCCCCCGTGGGGCATCCTAACGGGGGTGCGGCCCTCTAAGCTTATGCGTAAGCTTCTGGCTTCCGACGGCGACGCCGCCGAACGGATCTTTACCGATACGCTTCTGGTGCGCCCGGACAAGGCGTCGCTTGCCCGCCGGGTCGCCGACGCGGAAGAAGCGGCGGTGCAGCTGAGCCGGCCGGACAGCTTCTCTTTATATATCGCGGTGCCCTTCTGCCCGTCGCGCTGCTCCTACTGTTCCTTTGTCTCCCATTCCGTCGCGCAGGCAAAAAAGCTGATCCCGTCCTATGTGCAGCGGCTGTGCGAAGAGATCGACGCCACGGCTTTGCTTGCCCGAAAACTGGGGCTGCGGCTTGAAACGGTCTACATCGGCGGCGGGACCCCGACGGTCCTGGATCCTATGCAGCTTGAAGCGGTGTGCGCTGCCCTGCGGCGCGGCTTTGCCCTGGATTCGGCGCGGGAATTTACCGTAGAGGCGGGGCGCCCCGATACCGTTACCCCCGAAAAGCTGGCGGTGCTGAAAAGCGCCGGCGTGGGACGGATCAGCATCAACCCACAGACCTTTTCGGACGAGGTACTGGCGGCAATCGGCAGACGGCACACGGTCGCCGACATCTACGACCGCTTTGCCCTTGCAAGGGCGGCGGGCTTTGACAATATCAATATGGACCTGATCGCGGGATTGCCCGGGGATACGCCTGAGGGCTTTGCAAAAAGCCTTTCGGCTGCCGTAGGGCTTGCCCCTGAAAACATCACCGTGCATACGCTGGCGCTCAAGCGCGCCGCGGCGCTGTCCCTCAGTGAAACGGCCGTATTCGGCGCTGAGACCGCTGCCATGCTGGACGCGGCGTCCAACGCGCTGCCGCAGGCGGGGTATTCCCCGTATTATATGTACCGGCAGAGCAAATCGGTAGGTAACCTTGAAAACGTCGGGTGGACGAAGCCCGGCAGGGAGTGCCTTTACAATATCTATATGATGGAGGAGGTCCACTCCGTCTTCGCCTGCGGCGCCGGGGCAGTCACCAAGACCGTATCTCCCGCAACGGGCTTCATTAACCGCTTCTATAACTTCAAATATCCCTACGAGTATCTCTCCCGGTTCTCCGAGGTGCTCGAAAGAAAGCAAAATATTGCGGCGTTTTACCGCGAGGAAAAGGATTGATCGAATGGAAAACACCAAAAAGCAGTCGTTGCTCAACGGCGCAATGATCCTGTCAGTGGCGATCATTGCGGTCAAGATCATCAGCTTTCTGTTCCGGATCTACGTCACGAACAAGATCACCTTCCAGGGGTCCGGGCTGTATTCCGTCGCCTATAACATCTATGTGCCCATCTATTCCATAGCGCTGGCGGGCCTGCCCACGGCAGTCTCCAAAATGGTGGCGTCAGAGGCAGCGCTTGGAAACTACCATAATGTAAAGCGCCTGTTCTCCGTCTCAAACCTGCTGTTCGCCTTTCTGGGCGTGGTGGGAACGGCGGTCTTGCTTTTGGCGGCATATCCTTTTTCCAAATCCGTCGGGCAGCCGGACGCCACCCTGTCTATCATCTGTATCGCCCCCTCGCTGTTTTTCTGCTGCGTGATGTCCGGCTACCGGGGCTATTATCAGGGTCTTCGGAACATGAACCCCACGGCGGTCTCCCAGATCTTTGAGGCGGCGGGCAAGCTGATCTTCGGCTGGCTGTTCATCCATATGGTGCTGGGCTCCGCCCTTGCGCTGCCGGATGTGATCCCGCTGACGAAGATCAGGATCTCCGACACCCGGTCTGCGTACGCCTCCGCCGCGGCGATCTTAGGCGTGACGGTGGGCTCCCTGATGGGGCTTCTGTACCTGCTTGCGCGGCAGCGCGTCAAGTCGGACGGTATCACGAAAGCGCTTCTGGAATCGTCGCCTGCCGCGGAGGAACGTAAAGCGCTGACCCGGCGGCTCATCAAGATCGCGATCCCGATCTCGATCAGCGCGCTGGTATTCAACCTGACGACCTTTATCGACAACTGGACCGTGCTCAAGTGCCTGGATATCGTTCTTGACAAGCATTTTGACACGGTCGCCGCCATGTACCCGCAGATCGCCGAGGCGAACGGGTATCTGGCCTATTCCCCCGAAACGGCGTCCGCGTTCAAGGCCTACCTGATCGGCGCCTACGATAACGTGCTTGAGATCAAAAACGTGGTGCCCACCTTTACCATTGCCTTCGGTCTCAGCGCCCTGCCGGTGCTCAGCGAGTCCTGGACGAAAAAGGACATGCCCGCCGTCCACTCCGCCATTGAGTCCGTGATCCGGCTGTCCATGCTGATCGCCTTCCCTGCGGGCGTGGGGATGATGGTGCTGTCGGAAGACCTGCTGCAGCTTTTGTTCGGGCTTTCCGTCTATAACGCTCCCGGGATCCCGTACGTTGCGCCGATCTTAATGATGTACGGCGTGTCCGTCTGCTTCCTGGCGCTGGCGCAGCCGCTGGTAAGCACCTTGCAGGCGGTGGACCGCATGCGCGACCCGATCATCGCCATGACGATCGGCGCGGTGCTGAAGGTGGTGGCGAACATGGTGCTTGTCAGCATCCCTACCGTCAATATCCAGGGCGCGGTGTACGGCTCCATTTTGTGCAATATCGTGATGGTGGTATATGCCATGGTGGTGCTGGCAAAAACGACGAAGCTGCGCTACGACTTCATGTCCGATTTCGGACGGCCATTGCTGTGCGCCGTGATCTCCGGCGCCGCAGCGTGGCTCACGAACTCCCTGTTTGATCGGTTCCTGCCGCCTTCCGGCCTGACCCACATCCACGAGATCCTCTCCGCGGACAACCTGGCGTGCGTCGCCGGCGTGTTTGCCGCCGTCGTATTCTACGTGATCGCCCTGTTTTTGGTCCGCGCGATCCCGAAGGATGACGTCGTTATGCTGCCGAAGGGGGATAAAATCGCCCGTTTTATGGAGAAACACGGATTTTTACGATAAACATCCATGAAAAATGGGAAAAGGGCTTGAAAAAACATTTGATATAGGGTAAAATACTGAAAGGACGAAAACAGAATGGTTGAGAATTTCCGGCTGAAGGACAGATATACGGTCGATGACCTCCGGGAGATCGTGACGATCCTGCGCGCCCCGGGCGGCTGCCCGTGGGACAGGGAGCAGACCCATGAGACCCTGAAAAAGGATCTGATCGAGGAATGCTACGAGGTGATCGAGGCGATCAACAAAGGGGATCCCGCCATGCTGCGTGAGGAGCTGGGCGACGTACTGCTGCAGGTGGTGTTCCATGCCGATCTGGCGAGGGATGAAAACGCATTCGGTTTCGACGACGTCTGCGATGAGATCTGCAAAAAGCTGATCGTCCGCCATCCCCACGTGTTCGGTGACGTGAAGGTCTCTTCCACAGAGGAAGTGCTCGACAACTGGGACGAGATCAAAAAGAAGACCAAGAACCAGAAAACGCTTGCCGAGACCATCGAAAGCGTGCCGCGGGAGCTGCCCGCGCTGATGCGTACGCAGAAGATCCAGAAAAAAGCGTCCAAAAGCGGGTACGATTTCCCGGATACTTTGTCTGCCCTCGCAAAAGTGGAGGAAGAGCTTGCGGAGGTCCGCGCCGCCCTTGCCGAAAAGGACGCCGAGGCCGCGTCAAAGGAACTGGGAGACCTGCTGTTCTCCGTTGTGAACGTCTGCCGGTTTGCGGACGCGGACGCGGAGGAGGCGCTGACCGGCAGTACCGATACGTTTGTGCGCCGTGTGCTGAAGACCGAAGAATTGGCAAACGCCGAGGGCGTGGATATCACCGGATCCATTGCTGAATTTGACCGGTTATGGGAAGAGGCAAAGCGTATTCTCAGCAATTAAACAGGAATATGCAACATTAGCTGAAAAGCTTTTGAATAAAAAAAGGAGGATGTTTCAGATGAATAAAACCGAACTGTCTGCCGCTATCGCTCAGAAGAGCGGTCTGTCCGCTGCTGCCAGCGCCAAGGCGCTCAACGCTGCGATCGAGGCTGTTACCGAGGCGCTCGCGAAGGGCGAGAAGGTCCAGCTTGTCGGCTTTGGTACTTTTGAAGTACGTGAGAGAGCCGAAAGAACCGCGCACAACCCGGCAACGCACGAGATCATGACGGTTCCCGCAGGCAAGACTCCGGCATTTAAAGCGGGCGCTGCCCTGAAAAATGCGGTAAAATAAGAAAAGATCTGTCCGTATAAGGGGCGCCCGTCAGGGCGTCCCGGAGGATCTGCCGCAACCTTCTTTCCGCAACGACGTTGCGGATTTTTTTATTGCATTTACCGGTACGCGGGGCGCAGGATCAAAATGCAGATTTTGTATGCCGGGCGCATAATAAAAACGCCGCAGGTATCTGCGGCGTTAAACCGTATCCGGTAGGGGTCAGTTTCTTTGCATCGTTTCTTCCGACAGGGCGGCAAGCGCTTCGCTGTCGCCGGTGGATGCGACCACGGAGGCCTGCTTGCGGCGCTCCAGCAGTTCGGCGTACATCAGTTCCTTCTTTTTGCCGGTCAGATCGTAGAACAGCATCGGGATAACGCCGAACGCGCCGGTAACGGCGGGCACGATCGTGAACATGGCGAACAGGTAAAACTTGACGTAATCCGGCTGCTCGGTGCCGTCGGTATAGGCGTTCTGGTCGTAGCCGACGATCTTTTTCAGCGCGGTGGTCACAACAGAAGAGACGCTGGTGGCGACCTTGGCGGCAAGCCCCTTTGCAACGGAGGTCATGGCCTCGGTCCGGTAACCGTTTTTCCATTCGCAGTAGTCCATGGCCTCGTTGTAAAGCTCTGTGCCGATAACGGAGCGAAGACCGTAGAACAGGGTCCACAGCACTTCCCATGTTGCCATGGCGAAGAACATGGCGAGCTTGCTGCGGAACAGGCCGCCTTTGAAGGTTTTGGGGTTGAATCCGATGCAGCCGAACAGGAATACAAACACCAAAAGGAAATTGTTGATATAATGGCTGACAATGTACAAAAGCCGGCTGGAGAAGTGGCGGCGGAACCAGGGCACGTAAGCGAAGGAGATCGGAGAGAGCGGCGCCGCGGGAATACCGGCGATCATGGTCATGGAACCGAAATGCAGCACGTCAATGTAATAGTCGGATTTGCTGCCGCTGATACCGAAGCCCGAAAGGAACTCCGAGAGCGTGATCAGCAAAATCGGTTTGTTGTTGACAATGGAACGCAGAGAGTCGCTGACCTTCGGGGATTTGATGGACTGCATGATCCGTTCTTTTGAGTTCATGAAGAACCAGAAGCTCATGACGCTGGAGACAATGGTACAAAACGACCCCATGCCCACAAAGGACATCATAAGCTGCTGCGCGGTGGAGAAGGTGGCGGTGCTGAGCTTTTTGTTGTCGATCAGATCCAGCACGATAGTCATGATCTGTTCCGGCAGCTTTTCGCCGAACTGTCCGGAGGCAAAGTTTGCAAGCGTGATCAGACGCGTCCGGTCCACAGGGTGCGGCGTGATGGTTGACAGCAGCCCCGTCCTTGCGATTCCCTGGAAGGTTCCTACGCCCTCTCTTGCGATCTCAAGCACCATAAACAGGATAAACTTTCCCATTGCCTTCGTGCTTTGCCCGCCCACGAACAGCGGCATCATCCAGTACAGCATCGAAAGGACAAAACCGGGCAGCGCGAGCCCCAACAGGTACGGACGGAATTTTCCCCAGCGGGTGCGGGTCTTTTCCACGATCGCGGCGGTAAAGATATCGTTGACGATATCCCAGACGCTGTTGATCGCTTTGGCGATCGCCTGATACCCCAGATCCACCTTGACGATGTTCGAGATGAACCGGGTGGCGTACAGGTTGATGTTCAGGCTTTGCGCCGCGTCCCACAGCACAAAGCCGACGGTCTCTTTGGTACCGACGTAGCGCCGGTTTTCATAAACGTAACTGAGTTGTTCGTCCGAATACTCGCGGACTTCCTGGGTCTCGTCCTGTGCCACGTATCTCTCTCCCTTGCTTGAAATTGAAAACAGGAATACAATTCATTGTAGCATACGGCTTTCAGAAAAGCAACTGTTTTATGGAAAGGAAAAAGGATTGTTTACCAGCGGTTCTCCACGTACTCGCAGAAGGCGTACATGTCCTTGATCTCGATCTTCGTGCCGTCGTCCAGCGTCACGGTGCCGTTCCAAAGCCCGTGGACCTGATGGGAGTGCATGCGCATCACAAGGATGTTCAGGTCGGAGTGGTGGTCGAAGAACGGGGTCATGGTCAGATCGAACCTGCCGTCCTCCGAAACGAAGCGCCAGGGCTGCATGTATTTGTCGGGCTTCGGAAATTCCGCCACGTCCACGGCGCCGAACTTGTGCGCCTTGCCGTCGTAGAAAATGCAGGTCTCGGTGGCGTTGGACTCGTCGCCGATGCCCCAGGTGATCTCGAATCCGACGATGTGCCGGTTCCCCTCGGCGTCGTTTACGTACGCGGAGCCGTTGCCCCAGTACCACACGAGGTTGTAGGGCGTATCCACGCGGCCCCAGTCCAGAACGCAGAAGGTGTCTTCCTTGGAAAATTCATAACAGCCGCCTTCATATTTGAACGTGCCTTCGCACGGCATGGAGTTCTGCTTGGTGGTCATGAAATACCGGTCCGGATAGTCTTTGAACGGCAGCACGGTGGTGATATTTTCGTGGCCCGGCAGGATGTCCATCGTAAAGCCGCACTCGATCCCGCCTTTTTTGAAGTAGATGGTGCGCGTGTTCTCTTCGGTGTCGATCTTGAACTGCGCGCCGCCCACGGTAAAGTCCACCTTGTTCGGTACGTCGCCCTTCGGCGGAAGGATGTATTTGTCTTTGCCGCCCAAAAACGCGCCCATGGCGGTGGCGACGGTCTTTCCGTTTTTCAGGTCCACCAGCACTGCGGAGGCGTAACCGCCCAGTGAGATGTTGGCAAAGCTGATCTGCGCCATGAATTTACCGTCCGAGAGCTGGTAAAAATCCCACTCCTTGCGCCGCATCACCTTTTTGACCTTGTCGCGGTCGTATTCAAATACGTTGTGCCGCGCCCAGCCCTTTGCAAGCAGCGTGCCGTCGTCGGCAAGCAGGGGAGTCGCCTGCGTGTACTCGGTTTGTTTGCTCTTTAAACCGGATTCCTTCCAGCCGGCATAGGTTTTTTCCATGAAATAGCCTCCTTGACCCGTTTTTTTCATTTTATCATATTCTTTTCGGTTTTTCAACAGCGTTTTTACGCTATGGATCCAAAATGCGCGTAAAAAAATGCTCCGGGGGAGCATTTTTCTGCGAAGACCGACCGGGCTGTGCCGGCGGGGCAACTTCTATCCTATTATCACGGCGGCCTTATTATTTGCTTGCCGTGATTTTTCATTCCGTTTCTATCTCCACACGGCAACTTCGCGTGCGGTAGGAAAACCAACGGGCCGTAGGGGCGGGCATCGACCGCCCGCAGCGCCGCCAAGGATGTTAATTGATTGTGCTCCTGCCTGACAATCAGATGCAATTATCATATTAGAATTGTTAAAACAGGGACGTCTTTCGGGCGGTCGTGCCCGCCCCTACGGACGGGAGCGTCTGTCTTATGTGCAAAACGACTTCTTCTTCCAATCCGTTGTCATTGCAATAAGGAAAAGCCGCTCTTTGATCAACGGCGCGTCAGCGACGTTCGGAATTTGTTACTTTATTACTTTGCAACTTTTTTTACTTTCATCAAGGCAGACCTGCGCCACCAGATCCGGGTGCCTTGACGTAATATTGTCCGGCCGGGCTGCAAGGCAGCGCCGGATCGCCGGCTTGTCGTTTGCCGTCCATACCGAGAGCAGCAGCCCGTTTTTGTGCAGGATCTCCCCGCACAGCGGCGTGACGGCGCTGTAATGGCTGTTCAGCCCCACCGCGCCCAGCGTCCGGATCTTATCCGCCAGCGCCTGCAGCTTTTCGGGATCTTTCCCTGTTTTTTTGTCCGGTTCCGCGTTCAGAAACGTCGGGACCGCCGATTCTGAACGCACCTGCCTGATCCAGTCTTCCCCTACGCCGGTAAAAAACGCGCGTTCAAAAAGCCCGTATTCCCGCAGCAGCCGGTCGATCTGCGGCAGGTTACGGACCGACTTCAGATCCAGGTTCATGCGGATAACAGGGTCTTCGGCGATCAGCCGCAGGACGTCTGCAAACAATACGCCTTCATCTGCGTCAGGGTCGCCCTTGTGGATGAGCACCGGCGTGCCGTCGGGCCGGAAGCTTACATCCGTCTCCAGCAGTTCGCATTTGTTTTTGAGTATGGTTTTTACGGATTCCAACGAGTTGTCGGGGGTGTCGAACGCGCCCGCGTGGGCGGTGACCGTGAATCCCGCCGGCAGATGCAGCGCCGTAATGATTTCCTGTTCCATTGTGTGCCTCTCATAAAAACCGGGACTCCGGCTGTACACCGCAGTCCCGCTGAATTCCTTTATTCCTCGATCAGGCAGTTGCCGGTCATTTCGGCGGGCTGGGGCAGTTCCATGATCTTCAGCATGGTGGGACACAGGTCCGCAAGTCTGCCGCCGCTTTTAAGCCCCTTGCAGGGGTACCCGACCACGCACAGCGGTACGGGATTGGTAGTGTGGGGCGTAAAGGGCTTGCCGTCGTCGCCGATCATCTGATCCGCGTTGCCGTGGTCGGCGGTGATGACCACCGCGCCGCCCATGGAGAGCGTGGTCTCCGTCAGCCTGCCCACACATTCGTCCACAGCCTCTACCGCTTTCACGGCGGCGTCGAATACGCCGGTGTGGCCGACCATATCGCAGTTGGCAAAGTTTAAGATCACCGCGTCGTATTTGTCCGCCCTGATCTCTCTGCACACCGCGTCGCAGACCTCATAGGCGCTCATCTCCGGCTTTAAGTCGAAGGTGGGCACGTCCGGGGACTGGATCAGGATCCGGTCCTCGCCGCGAAACTGCTTCTCTTCGCCGCCGTTGAAGAAGAACGTCACGTGCGCGTATTTCTGCGTCTCGGCAATGCGCAGCTGCGTTTTGCCCATGTCCTGCAGATACTCGCCGAAGGTCTTCTTCAGCTCCTCGGGCGGGAATGCGACCGATACGTTCGGCATGGATTCGTCATACTGCGTCATGCAGACGTAGGTCAGCGGGAAGAAACCGTTTCTGCGCGAAAAGCCGGTAAAATCAGGGTCCACAAAGGTGCGGGTGATCTGCCGCGCACGGTCCGGACGGAAATTGAAGAAGATCACGGAGTCGTTCGCTTTGACCGTGCCTTCCGGATCCACAACCGTGGGGATGATGAACTCGTCCGTCACGCCCTTGTCGTAGGAGCGCTGCATGCTGCCCACGGCGTCCGCATCCTGAATGCCCTCGCCGTAGACGAAGGCGGCGTAGGCCTTCTCCACACGGTCCCAGGCAAAGTCACGGTCCATGGCGTAATATCTGCCGGTGATCGTGGCGATCTTGCCCAGCCCGATCTCCTGCGTTTTCTTTTCCACGTCGGCAACGAACCCCTTGCCGGAGGTGACGGAAACGTCTCTGCCGTCCATGATGCAGTGGACGTATACCTTGTCAAGTCCGTATTGCTTCGCCATGTCCAGCAGCCCGAACAGGTGCTCGATGTGGCTGTGTACGCCGCCGTTGGACAAAAGCCCCATCAGGTGCAGCGCGGTGCCGTTCTTTTTGCAGTTCTCCATGGCGTTCACGAGCGCCGGGATGGAGAAGAAATCGCCGTCTTTTATGGACTTGGAGATCTTGACCAGCATCTGGTACACGATGCGCCCTGCGCCGATGTTCGTGTGCCCGACCTCGCTGTTGCCCATCTGCCCGTCCGGCAGGCCCACGTCAAGGCCCGACGCGCCGATGGTGGTAAAGGGGTTTTCGGTGAAAAACTTGGTCAGATTCGGTGTCTTTGCCGCTTTGATGGCGTTGCCCTCTGCGGTCTCGCGGATGCCGAAGCCGTCCATGATACATAATACTACAGGTCTTTTCATACTCTCTCTGCCTCTTCTTTACAGCGGCGCGCAGCGGGTCCGCTGCGCGCCGTTTCTTTTCGGTTCCGTCTCTTATTTGCTTGCAGCCTTCACGATCACGGAGAAGTCCGCAGCCTTCAGGGACGCGCCGCCGATCAGGCCGCCGTCCACATTGATCTTCGAAACCAGCTCGTCCGCGTTCTTCGCATTCATGGAGCCGCCGTACTGTACGGTCACGGCCTCCGCTGCATCCGCGCCGTAGGCCTCCGCCACGGCCGCGCGTACAAAGCCGTTGCCCTCGTCCGCCTGGTCTGCGGTGGCGGTCACGCCCGTACCGATGGCCCAGACAGGTTCGTAGGCGATCACGACGTTCTTAAGCTGCTCTGCTGTCACGTTCGTCAGCGCGATCTTGGTCTGATACTTCAGCAGCGCCTCGGTGTAGCCCAGCTCTCTCTGCTCCAGCGTCTCGCCTACGCACACGATCGTCTTCAGACCGGCGTTGAGCGCCGCAAGGGTGCGCAGGTTCACGGTCTGGTCGGTCTCGCCGAAGTACTGACGGCGCTCGCTGTGGCCGATGATCACATATTCCACGCCCACGGCTTTGAGCATCTCGGCGGAAACCTCGCCGGTGTAGGCGCCGCTGGCCTTAAAGTGTACGTTCTCCGCGCCGATCTTGATGTTGGAACCGGCAGCCGCTTCCACGGCGGCGGGGATATCCACATACGGGACGCACAGCACGACCTCACAGTCGGCGTCCGCCACCAGGGGCTTCATCTCTTCGATCAGGGCCTTCGCCTCGGCGGGGGTCTTGTTCATTTTCCAGTTGCCGGCGATAACGGCTTTTCTGCATTCCTTTTTCATGGTGACAACTCCTTTTCTTTATGAATGACCCCGGGCCGCGCGGCGACCGGGGTCGGTAATACGGGGATTATTCCTTTTCGTCGATGCAGGCGATACCGGGCAGCTCCTTGCCCTCCAGAAATTCCAGAGAGGCGCCGCCGCCGGTGGAGATATGGCTCATCTTATCGGCAAAGCCCAGCTTTTTGATGGCAGCCGCAGAGTCGCCGCCGCCGATAATGGAGATCGCGTCGGTTTCGGCAATGGCCTTTGCGACGGAAACGGTGCCGCCCTCAAACTGCGGCATTTCGGTCACGCCCATGGGGCCGTTCCAGATAATGGTGCCGGCGTCCAGAATGCTCTTGGCGTACAGCTCGCTCGTGACGGGGCCGATGTCCAGACCCATCCAGCCGTCCGGGATGGAATCGGAATAAATGGTCATATACGGCGCGGTGACGTCGTATTTGGTGGCGATCATGTTGTCCACGGGAAGCAGGAAGGGCTTGTTCAGATCCTTCGCCTTTTGCATCATGCCTTTGGCGTTTTCGATATTCTCGGTATCCACAAGAGAATTGCCAACGTTGAGCCCCTGCGCGGCAAAGAAGGTATAAGCCATGCCGCCGCCGATGATGAGCTTGTCGCACTTTTCAAGCAGATTGTTGATGACGCCGATCTTGTCGCTGACCTTTGCGCCGCCGAGGATGGCGACCAGAGGACGCTTGGGATCTTCCAGCGCGCCGCCGATGAACTGGATCTCTTTCTGGATCAGGTAGCCGACTGCGGAGGGAAGGTAATCGGCTACGCCCGTGGTGGAGGAGTGGGCGCGGTGCGCGGAACCGAATGCGTCGTTGACGTAAACTTCGGCAAGAGAAGCGAACTTTTTGGAGAGCTCGGGGTCGTTTTTGGTCTCGCCCGGCTCAAAGCGGACGTTCTCAAGCAGCATCACGTCGCCGTCCTGCAGCTCTGCCGCCAGCGCCTGGGCGCTCTCGCCCACCACGTCGGAAGCAAGCTTTACTTCTTTGCCCAGAAGCTCGGACAAACGGGCAGCTACAGGCGCCATGGAGAACTCGGGGTCAAACGCGCCCTTCGGGCGGCCGAGATGCGAGCAGAGGATCAGCTTCGCGCCCTGATCGATCAGATACTTGATCGTGGGGAGGGAAGCGACGATCCGCTTGTCGCTGGTGATGACGCCGTTTTCCATCTTGACGTTAAAGTCGCAGCGGACAAGGACCTTTTTGCCCTTTACTTCAATGTCTTCAACTGTTTTTTTATTGAGTGTGCTCATTCTGGTACTCCTTTATTTTAATTGTTTATATTTTAATATATAGTCAAAAGATTATCAATTCACAAACTGACCAAAGCAAATCGATTTTTTCGGCAAAATTTGTACGAAACGGTTATTTTGACGGGGCGTCTGCTTTAACGACCTCTGCGCCCGGCCAGAGCCCGCGGATGATCTCCAGGCAAACGTCGTAGATCTCGGTCTCCACGTCTTCGCTGCGGATGCCGCCGGACGTGAGCACGACCGCGCCTGTCTTTTCTGCCGGATCGAACACGAAAGCGGCGTACATGCCGTAGGAGGAGCCTGTGTGGACCAGTACGGTCTTTCCGTCCAGCACGTTTGTCTGGAGCTGGACGCCGTACCCGACGCCGAATTTTTCAGTCCGGAAATAGGATCGCATCATTTTTGCGGCGCTCTGTTCACTTAGTACCTGCCGCCCGTCCGGCGCTTTGCCGCCGTTCATGAGCATGCACAGCAGTTTTGCGTAATCCTTTGCGGAGATCGTCAGGTTCCCCATGGCAAGGTTCATGCCCGTACCGAGGGGGTATTCATGCCACGACAGCATGTCGCCCACGGAAAAACCGCCGTCCTCGCCGTACAGGGCGGCGAGGTTTGAAGTATCCTCCAGTCCCGAGGCGTAGAACGCGGCGTCGATCCCCAGCGGCTGAAAAAGGTATTCCTGCGCGATGGTCGTCAGGGATTTGCCGGAGACCCGTTCGCATAAACAGGACAGCACGCCGATGCCGAGGTTGGAATAGAGATAGTCGGAGCCCGGGTCGATCCAGAGATAGGGCGCAGAGCGTGCAAGCATCCCGTCGTAGAGCGTAAAGCTGCCGTTGGTGTCAAAGGAGGCGGTGTGCGTCATGATCTGCCTGGGCGTGATGACCGTGTCCGGATAGTAGGGGTTGCGGCAGGTATACCCGAAATAACCGGAGATATCCGCCTGATCGAATACCAGCTCCCGGTCCTCCAGCGCCATGAACGCCATGTCCGTCACCAGCTTGCTCAGCGACGCCACCCGGTACTTCGTGTCGTCGTCCACCATCCGTGACCCGCCGCGCACGGCGGTGCCGTAGGCGAAGGTTTTTGTGACCAGGGCGTCCTCAATAAAAGCGACCTGGGCGCTGACGGTCCGGTGTTTTTTGAAAGCGTCTGTGCAGACCGTTTGCTCCGACCCGGTCATTTCCGCCGGCGTGTGATCGAGGGCAAAGACCGCCTGTTCGCAGGCGGGGTCGTAGAAACTGTTTCCGCAGACCTTGCACAGATAGGTCCCGTCCTTCTGTTTTTTTGCGGTATGCCCCGCGGGAAGCGCACGGACCGAAACGTGGTGCCTATCTTTTTTGCAAACGCGCTGCTGTTCGCCGTCTTCGGTACAGGTCGGCACGGCGACCGTCTTCCAGTCTTTCCATTCGTGGACGTGCGCCTTGCCCATCGGTTCGGCGTCGGGCAGACGGGCGGCGCGCAGGACCAGGCGCGCGTCGGCAAACGTGATTCGGCCGTCAAAATCCACGTCCCGCAGCGCGTGATCCAAGGTGCCGTCGGAAAAGCTTTCGAGCCCGATCGCCGCCTTCAGGATCCCGGCGGCGTCCTTTTCGGTAATGCTGCCGTCCCGGTCCGTATCGCCGAAAAGCAGGGCCTGCCTGTCCGCCCGAACGGGGAACAGGAAGGTAAAAAGCAGTATCAGAGATAACAGGATGATGGTGAATGATCGTTTCATTTTCCGTTCCGGATCCGTTTTTGTATTATGTGACAGCGGCGTTCGCAGAAAAGCCGGGGCATCACAAAGAAATAAATCGAAGGTATTATATTACAACCTTTTGCGGATTGCAATCCTTTTTTCGGCAAGGATCGGCAGAATACGCAAAAAAGCCGCCTTTTGCGATCCGCAAAAGGCAGCCCTGAAACAATGTTATCTGCGCATATCGTACGTCAGTCGGAAAGCCCGATGGAATTGCGCAGGATCAGACGCGCATCCAGTGCGCTGACGTCGCCGTCGCCGTCAAGATCCGCGCGGGAGAGCTGCGCCTTGTTTTCCGGCGCTTCCAACGCAACGGACAGCCGCAGTGCAAGCCGCGCGTCGGCAGCGGTGATGTCCCCGTCGCCGTCAATATCGCCGATATCCTTTACGGTCGGTTCCCATTGAGCGCAGAGATGCACTTTTCCGGAAGTTGCCGCCTTCGTGATAAACCCGCCGTCCTTGATCAGATGGAAAGTGTATCCCTTGGGCAGCGTCCCGTTCGTAAGTTCAAGCCAGACGTAGTTGCCGTTGGCGTCAATCGTCAGCCATCTGCCGTCAATCTCACGGTAGATCCGCCAACCTGTAAACCGGTAACCGGTTTTGGAAAGCCCGAGCTCTGAGAGCGTAAACAGTTTGGTCTTCGTCCCGTATGCGACCTTGGTGGTTTTGGAGAGCGCAGCGGAGGTGAAGCTTGTATCTGCGTGGTAGTACACCGTAAACGTCTGTTTGGGGATCACAACGGTTTTTGTCCCGCCGCAGACCGTACAGGTATACTTCTTGCTGCCTTCCGCCGTCGCTGTCGCCCGTTTTACCACCGTGCCGGCGTCCCAGGTGTGCTCGCCTGTCTGCACGTGCGAAGCATCCGCCGAGCAAACGCGTTTATGGGTCTTTTCATCCACGTACGTCCAGGCGCCCCAGGAATGCGTGTGCACGTTCTGGGGAAGCGGCGCGCCGTTATAGCGCCAATACCCGTCGCTGTTTTTGGAAAAATACGTGCGCAGGTACGTGTAATACAGCCTGCTGTACTCGGCGCAGCCGGGCTGGAAGCTGAATCTCTGGATATAAGACGCCGTATCCTTGAAGAAATCGAAGGCTTTATACTTGGTGCTGCGGTAGCTGTCGCTGGCAGGGTAGACCTGGAAATGCAGGTGCACGCCGTAAGAAAGCCCGGAGGTCCCCATTTTACCGAGAGCGGTGCCGGGCGAGACCTTCTGCCCGATCTTGACGCTGACGCTCTTCAGATGCGCGTACACGATCAGTTTGTCCTGGTAGGCAACGACCACGCGGTTGCCCCAACCGGCGGAAGCGTTTGTCCGGTCCGCATAGCCGCTGACGACGTTGTCGACCACGCCGCTTGTGGCGGATACGACAGTCAGCCGTGTGGAACCGTTATAGCCGTTGTTGCCGATATCGATGCACTGGCCCTGGGAATGCAGGGAACCGTCGTAGTAATAGTCGAGGTTCCAGACGACATAACTGCCGGGTACCGGCCACGTCCACTGCTCAGTTGCCGCAGAAGCCGTTTCGGTTTTGAAGATCGCCGGGAAGGCGGCGAATATACATATAAGTGTAAGGATCCATGCGAGCGGTTTTTTCAGTTTAAGCACAAATCGTCCCATCCGGTCCCGCGCCGAACCACTGAAAACAGCTCAGGCGCCCCGGTCCTTTCTATCAGAGATTATTTCATGGAAGACGGAATCGGTTAAAAAAACCGGATTTTTGCCTTCCTTATCGTTCACGACGCACAAAAAAGCAGTCGCATATTTGGTATTATAGCACAAAAGGAAGCATTTGTCAAATTTAAATTTTCTCTGCCGTTTCCGACAGGCTTCCTGCGGTTTTTTCGGCGTCTGCCGGTCCGGGCGCATGCAGGCTGTCGTTTTCGGCGCCGGGCGCCCAAAGTCCCGCCTCCTGCAGGACCAGCGTCAGCATCCACCCGGCGGCGCCGGTATACAGGCTCCAGCCCCCGAGCCCGGCGGGGCCCGGGGACGCTGCGACGTCTCCGGAAAGGGCGTAAGGTTCGTTGCGGTATACGGGACGGGAAGGTCCGGACGGTTCCTCCGGCGGCAGCAGCGCCGATACCAGCCGCCGGTATTCGGCACCGAGCCCCTCCTTTTTGAGCGCAAGGGCAAACCAGACGGCAGCGTGGGTATACTGCCCGCCGTTCTCCCGCACGCCGGCCGGATAATCGTTCACATACCCGGCGTACGGCTCCTGTGCGCTGAACGGCGGCGTAAACAGCCGCAGCGTCCGGCTGTCGGGGTCAAACAGGGTCTCAAAGGCGGTTTTCAGGGCGGTTTTGCGCATGTCGGGCGAACCGACCCCGGCAAACACGGCAAACGCCTGCGGCAGCAGGTCGATGCTGCAGGGGCCTTCGCCCCCGCCGCCGAGGGGGCTGCCGTCGTCATAGAACCCGCGTAAAAACCGGCTGCCGTCCCACGCCGCCGAAAGGACGTTTTGCTGCATACGGGCGGCTGTTTCTTGCAGAAAGGCGGCGTCCCCGGCGTCTCGGGACACCGCAACGGGAAGAAAGCGCAGACAGACCAGCCGCAGAAACATCGCGAGCCATACGCTTTCACCCCTTCCGCGCCTGCCCGCGGCGTCAAAGGCGTCGTTCCAGTCCCCGCTTCCGAACAGGGGCAGCCCGTGGGCGCCGAAACGGCACGCGCGCCTTACGGCAAGCATGGCGTGGGTATAGAGGTCCGCTGCCGTATCGGAGGCCTGCCAGCGCCGGTAACGGCTCTCCTCCCGGTCCCCGAGGGGGTCTCCCGTTAAAAACGGGAGCCGTACGTCGAGGATCGCCCGGTCATGGGTCAATGTGACGTACGCCGAGAGAACGTACGGTAAAAACAGCATGTCGTCGGAACAGCGTGTGCGTACGCCGAGATGGCGCCCGTGCGCCGTCGGCAGCAGGTGGAACCAGTGCAGCACGTCTCCCTCCGGGAACTGCGCCGCCCCTGCAAGTAAAAGCTGCCGCCGGGCGAGCGCCGGACGGAGGACGCACAGCGGCAGGACGTCCTGCAGCTGGTCGCGGAAGCCGTAAGCGCCTGAACACTGGTAAAACCCGCAGCGGGCAAACAGGCGCGTGTCGATCACCTGGTGCAGCAGCAGCGCCCCTGCGAACCGGTCGAGGTCCGGTATGCCGGTCCGGACGGTGAGCGGCTGCCGTTTTTCCGTTTTGAACGGCAGCGCCGCCAGACGGCGCAGCGCCTTTTCGGTATGCGCGAATCCGAAAATGAACGTACAGGTCTGGCCGGCGCACAGAAGCACGCGGACCTCCCCCTTTTTGGCGTCGCAGAACACGCGCTTCGGCGCGCCGTCCGGCCACAGGATATCCGCCTGCAGCTCCTTTGCCGTCGGCTGCCGGTAACAGAACAGCCCCGCCGTGCCGGGATAAAGCGTATTTGCAGGGTTGTCCGCCACCAGCGCGTTTTTGGTCGCGCGTACCCGGACATACGGCAGCGCCCGCCGGTCCTCCCCCAGTAAAAAGGCGATCCGGTAAGTCAGCCATACGTCGTCCGCACGCCGGTCCACGCGCTGGACACTGACCCGCTTTTTCATGGCGGCGGCGTCCGTCTCCACCGTGATGCGCAGCTGCCGTCCGGCGCAGTCTGCCCCGTACAGCGCCCGGGTATCGTAAAAATAGACGGCGCTGCCGCAGATGCAGTTAAAAGTCCCCTCCGGCGTGTGCAGCAAAAGCTGTTCCCCGTGCTGGTCGCGGACCCGGTCGCTTTCCCACGGGGTGAGCTGGTTCAGCCGGGCGTTGAGCGCCCAGGTGAAACCGAGGGAACAGGAGCTGACGAGCGTGCCGAAGCTGCGGTTGGACAGGGTATGGCACCAGGGACGGGGCGGGATGCGCCCGATGAAATAACCGCCCGGGACAAATGCGTTCTCACCCGAAAACAGAGGCTTTGCCGGCAGCAGGCGGGCAGGTTTTTTTTGCGGGATAAGCGGATCGTCCCCGGCGGGACAGGTGATCCCGGGGCATGCCGCAAGCAGTTGCATGAATGCGGGGCCCGCCTGCATGGGGTCGGTCAGGAACACGCCGCCGGGGGCTCCGACGGCGTCTGAAAGCCCCTTTTCTGCAAGAAGCTTTTTAAGCTGCGTCGGGCGGGGGTCCCCGTAGGCGATCCCCTCTGTGAGAAGGACGAGCTCCGTCGCGACGCCTGCTTCCCGGAGCTTGCGCCAACCTTCGGTCAGCGCCGCCGTGTATTCCCGCGGCAGCCCGTCCGTTTTTACGCGCATCACCGGCATTTCTCCGGAGATCCCCTCTTGCCACAGAACGCTGAGAGGCGACCGGTTATTCTGCGCCGCCGCTTTTCTTTCGGGGTCGTCGGCGCCGAAAAGGGCGCCTGAAAGAAAGCGGGCGAACAGATCGGAAACCTGCGCCGGGAAGCCGAGCCTGATCTGTCTGTCCGGAAACGCAGGCAGGTGCCGCCGCCTTAGCCGCTGCAGTCGCCCGAGCGCCTGCGTCCGGCTCATACCGGGCACGAGCATCAGGACGGTTTCTTTTTTTTCACCGGGGCCGAGCGAAAAAACGCACCGTATCGCGGCTGCGGGCGAGACGCCGCCGACCGTATTCGTGAACGGCGGCAGCGGCGCCGAAAAGAGGTCGTTCCCAAGCGGCGCGTACCCCGGGAATGACTCCCTGTCGCACAAAAAGGATACGCCCTCGGTGCAGCGCAGGCCCAGCGCAAAAAACACCGACGCCCGTCCGCCTCTGACCCGCGAAAACACCAGCGCCCGCGCCTCCGGGTCCCATGCGGTGCGTAAGCGCAGATCGCTGAAGGCGGGGTGCGCGCCCGGGTCGGCCAAAGACTGAAAAGAGGGTTCCAGATAAAACAGCAGCGACATGACGCGGCTGCCGCCGGTATTGCGGACCTTGACCGCCAGCGCAAAGGCGTCCGGATCCGGAAGCGTCAGCAGCGTTTCCGTTTCCGCGCCGCCGGCCTGTTTCCGGCAGTATGCGCCGCCGGGCAGCAGGGAAAACGGGCCGTCCGTAAGCCGGAACGTTCCCTCTTCCGTTTTCAGCGCTGCCGCGGCGCCCGTGGCCCGCGCCGATGCGTTAAGCAGGCTCAGGCCGCCCCAGAGCAGGCGGTTCCCTCCCTCCCGGGAGACGGCAAGCGTTATCCCGCCGTCGGTATAGAGCCCTGCCGGGTCCGTGGGGGCCCCTGCCGCCGGCGCCCGCCGCGGCATTTCCCGGGGCGTTCGCCTTGGTGGGCGCACGGGGGAAGACAGGGGGACGCTCTCTTCCAGAAGGGAGAGCGCCGCGTGCAGCTCCGGGGCGGCGCAAAAACGTTCGACGAACCGGAAACGGGAAAGCGTGTTGACGACGGCAACCATGCTCATCCCCACGTGATGCGCCATATAGCTTGTCACCGTCCGGGGTTTGCCGCCCGTGCAGTCCAGCGCCTCGTAAAAGCCGTACGCGCCGTATGCCCCGTATGAAAAGAAGCGGTGCAGGCGCCTGATCCCCGTCCTGACGTCAAAGGGCAGCATCAGAAAAGCGGCGTAGGGCGCAAAGACCCTGTCTCCGCACACGTCGTCCCGGATCGCGAGCGCCGGCAGGCCGTTTGCGCGGTATCGGTAATTCATGGCGGGGTCAAAGGCGTAATACCCGCTTTCCGACACGCCGCCCGGCAGCCGGGAGAACCGCACGTTCCGGCGCTGGATGCGCAGACAGTGCATGAGCCCCGCGTGCTGGTAGGTGTTTTCGTATACCGGCAGAAAGAGCGCGGGCATGAAGTATTCAAAGACCGTCCCGGACCAGGACGCCGCCCGGCCGAAGCCGCCGGCAAACAGAGGACGGCTGAGGCGCGGCCAGTGGGAGGCGGGCACGAGCCGTTTTGCAGCCGCGTAGTAAGACAGGAGGCGCGCCTCGCTCATATAGTGATCATAACAGGCGCCGTCCGCCGCCCCGGCCGGCGCCGTACGGCCGACGGAAAAGCAGCCCCGCCGCCGGTCGTAAAGGGCGCCGAGGTCTCCTTCTTTCAAAAGCGCGGCGACCGTTTCCATACATGCTTTCAGCTCCGGCGCCGCCGGCAGATAATCCCGCAGCCCGCTTCGGAGCGTTTCAAGGCAGACGAGATAATTGCCGCAGTCCACGGAGGATACGAAGAAGGGCGGCAAGGGCGCGAGCGTTTTTGTATCGTACCAGTTATAAAGAAGCCCCTTCCATTTCGGCAGGACGCAAAGCGTTTCCAGTGTTTTTTTCAGCCGTCCGGCAAGGGTGCCGGGTGTGATCAGCGACAGGTCCGCCGCCGCCAGCAGGCCCGTCAGATACATGCCGATATCGGTGGGCGAGGTTCTGTGGGCGATCCGGAACACCGGCTGTTCCTGTACGTTGTCCGGCGGCAGGAAATGGTCTTCTTCACCGACGAAGGTTTCAAAAAACCGCCAGTGCGCGGCCGCAAAGGAACGCAGCTGCCGACGTGCGTCCGTTGAGGGACCGTTATCTGTCCCCGCCGTATCCCCGTGCAGATACATCAGCGGCAGCGCCGCCGTAAAAATGGCAGCCGCGATACGGCAGAGGGGAGCCGAAGGGAAAACGAACGCCGCCAGACACCAGAGCAGCGCCGGCAGAACCGGCAGCAGGGCATTTCCGCTTTCGCTTTCGGCTGCAGTCGTCCATTGCAGCGTCTTTTTATGGGAAATAAACCCGCGAAATGCCCCGACGCACAGCGCGCGCAGGCTGCAGACCGCCTCCGGAAAAGTCAGCGCCGCCGCGCACACGGCCTGCAGCAGTGCGCGCGTCCCCTCCGGAAACGCCGACAGTCCCGGCGCGCGCCGGAACCCGTCTGCGCCGCGCCGGAGAAAAATGCGCCCCGCCTGCAAAAGGCTGTCAAAGCTTCTCCCGAGGATCCCCGCCGCCGTCAGGAGCACAGCGCCGGGAAACGGGAAACGCAGGGCGGCTGCAAGGCACGCCGCCTGCCAAACGGGCAAAAGCGCGCGCAGCAGGTTGTCCGCCGCCCTGAGGCGCGTGGCAAAGGGCAGGCGCGCCCCGTTTTTAAGCCTGCAAAACAGGAAACGGGCGTTCTGTACGTCGCCGCGGATCCAGCGGTCCTGCCTCCGGAAAAACGCCCCGGGGGACGACGGGAACGATTCCGACACGACGGCGCCGCCGACGAACGCCGTACGGATCAGTCCGCCCTCTAAGACGTCGTGGCTGAGCACCCTTCCGGGCGGGAACGCGCCGCAGCAGCGCCGCCGGTAAACGCCCACGTCCACAAGGCCCTTGCCGCAGAAGGAGGCGCTGCCGAAGAGGTCCATCATCGTTTCACCGGTCCCCGGGGCGTACAGACGTATGCCCCCGCCGGCAAACACGCGGCGGAATACTTTCGCGTCCCGTGCGGGACGGCGGGGTTCCGTGCGCGGGGTAAAGCAGCCGAACCCGCTTTGCAGCGTGCCGTCGGGCGACGCGTACGCCCGGTTCAGCGGATGCGCTGCCGTACATAACAGCGTTCTGAGCGCCCCGAAGGCCGGTTCGGTGTCCCAATCCAGAAGAAACAGGTATTCGGTCCCTTCGATCAGCGAGCGGTCTCCGTATAAAGCAGAAAAAGCGTCTTCGCCTGCGTCGTCTTTACACGCGCCGTCGGCGATCAGCTGCACCAGCGCTTCGATCGCCCCGCGTTTGCGCTCGTGTCCCGTATACGCGTCCTCCGTAGGGGCGTACGTGCGCCGTCTTGCAGCCAGCATAAAGCCCCCGCCGGTACGGGCGTTGAGCCGGTCCACGGCGGTTTTGACGGCCTGCAGGTCCGCCCGGTCGCCGGGGGATTCGGCCTCGTCGGCCGTCGGCGGGTCCAGCAGCAGGATCACGCCGCCGCCCGGCAGCGGGTCTGCGGCGTATAGGGTTTCGAGCCTCCGTTCAAGGGCGCCGCAGTCGCCTGCGGCGGGCACCAGCCCCGAAAGGACGCACACCGCCTTCGGCAGAGGCAGCGTCAGGTCGTCCGCATCGAGCCGGGGAAGGAAAAACGGCGGGACCAGCTGCCGTCGGAGGGCCTCGCGCAGCGGGCGGACGATACCGATACCGGCGCCGAACAGAGGAAAGAACAGGAGTATTTGCCAAAGAAGGCGCGGGGCGGGGGAGTCTGCGTCCGGGAAAACGGACCCGGCGGCAGCCGCCGCGAGCGCCGCACATAAAGCCCCTTCCGCGATCACCAGCGCTCCGCCCGTAAGCCGCCGGGGGCGGGGCAGCGCAAGGTACGCGCCCACGTGCCGTTTTGCCGGCGTCTTTCCTTTTTCCGCAGCTGCCAGCGCACGACGAACGACGGCGGTATCGGCCGTTCCCTGTTTTTTCGATTCCCGGATCACGGCACGCCGGTATACGGCGCAGGCGGCGGGGTCCATGTGCGCATAGGCCCCGGCGGGGTCCCGGCGCAAAAGCCGTTCCGCTTCGCAGAGCTGGACCCGGAGCGCATCGGCGTCGAGCCGCCCGACGGCGTAAAGGTTCCGGATCTGCCGTTCACCCTCGCCTTCCTCCGTTGCCGCCGCCGCTGCCGCCGCTTTCAGCAGCGGGAACAGCATTTCGTATTCCGAAAGGGAAAGCCCTGCCGGCAAAAAGAACGCGGCAAGGTCCCTCGGCGTTACGGGGCGCCCGGACGCCAGAAACGCCCGGCACCGCTCAAAAAGCGCGGCGGCGGCGCGTTCCTTTTTTATTACGGCGATCCCGCCTTCCAGCGCCCGGATGAGGCGGCCGCGGTTTTCATATCGCCAGTGCAGATCCGGCGCCGGATCCTCCGGCGCGCAACCGATCCTTTTCACTTTCCGAAGCGCCGAGAGCAGCGAATGAAGCGTCTTAGACAAACAAATCTTTCCTTTTTTTGCAGTAGTGTGCGCAGAAACGTACGGCATATACATGGCGTACGCGGCATACCGGCGCCGATTGGCCGCTGAGACTGAATAAAATATTATGAAAATATAAAAAAATACTTGTAATTCCAATGCCGACGTGGTATGATAAACTATAATTATGCGTCCGGACCCCATTTTCAGCGGACGCGGAGCGGAGGGATCCAGAATGAGCGATACGCCCCGTCTGCCTGTTGTGGTCATTCCCAACGTCGGGCAAAGCGTTCTGGCGAATATCAAGGACGGGCAGACCACCCGCGTGTGGCCGCCGGTGGTCGACAGCGACCGGCTGATCGACCGGCTGAAGGCCCCGATCCTGAAAATGATGCTTTTCCGCAGGGACGCCGGTTTTTCGGACGCCGTCAGCGATGTGGTGCGCGAAGTCCTTGAACCGCTTGCGACGCGCACAGACGGCTGCATGCGCACGCCGGTCACGCCCGTGCCTTTCGCCGCGTCTTACGAAGCGGCGGATGAAGGCGGCAAAAACCGGATGGGACGCGTTTTTGCGGCGAATATCCTGGCGGACGCAGTCGGCGGTGAGAACGTCCGTGTGTTTGCATACAATTTCATTTTACCGCCCGAAGAGAACGCGGTGCTTCTCGACGCCTTTCTTGATACGGTCGCCGCAGGCGCAGGGACCGAACGG
Source organism: Clostridia bacterium (assembly GCA_017430145.1). Lineage (GTDB taxonomy): Bacteria > Bacillota > Clostridia > Oscillospirales > Acutalibacteraceae > RUG806. Next base: position 3,882 of record JAFRNP010000056.1, on the reverse strand, counting down.
GTAAACCTTTTGTGCCTCGGTTTCGGCAGCGCCGTTTTGCAGGCGTACGTCGCCGCTTTCGGCGCAAAGAACAGAATTGCAAACGCAGTCTGCGTCGCGCCTGCGTTTGAAGGCTCTCCGGTCGTTTCGGCGCTGCTCGAAAAGCGCCTCAACACTTCCGAGCTGCCGCAGCTTTTAACGCGTTTTGCCGGGCAGAAAACCGCCGAAAGCGCAAAGGGCCTTATCGCCATGCTGCCTGCAAACGTTATGGAATCCACCGCCCGTACGGCGCTGGATACGGCGCTGGATACGGCGCTGGAGCATTCCGCCGCTTTTTGGGCGTTCGTCCCGCCGGCGGATTACCCGGCGTTTGCCGGGGCGCGTTTATCCGCCGGACAGGTGCGTTACCTGCGGGAAAAGACCGATCGGTTCCGTGCAGACGCCGCCCAATTCCAAACGAAGGCAGCGGAAACGGAAGCCGCCGGCGCGCGCTTTTTTGCCGTGTACGGCGCAGGGGCCCCGATCCTGCCGGTCTTCGACGTGCCGGCGTGTGATTCCGACGGCGTCGTGCCCTGTCCGGACGCCGGCGCTGCGTGTTCCCCGGTGCCGCCGGAACGGATCTGGCGGATGGACGGCGTGCGGCATGATGCGCTTGCGCACGACGGGGACGTGATGGCGCTTGCGGGCAGGATCTTCAATGGTGAAATATCTTCAAATATTGACGGAATGAATTCTCCGGGAGAGGAAGAGAAACTGATATGAACGACGACATGGATCTCAGAACCGAAGGATCCCCTGCCGAGGATGGGGCTGACAGCTTTTTCGGCTCCGCAGCGGACGGCGTTCCCGCAGCCGAAAGCGCGCCGGCGCCTGCCGAAGACGCCGCAGAGCCTGCCGTAAACGCCGCGGACGGCGCCGGACAGGATGAGGCCCCCGCCGCTGAAGCGGCAGAGCCCGCTGACGGGCCGAAGCCGGAGGCGGCGGCAGAAGACGGCGAAAAAGCGGCAGCCGGGCCCGGCGCCAAGGGGCAGACCCCACCCGCCGCAGACGCTGCGCCTAAGTATCCGAACGGCCCGTACATGGTATATCCCGGCTATCCCGCCGGCGTTTACCCCTACGCCGTACCGCAGTACCCGGGCGTACAGTACGTTGCCATGCCGGGTTACCCGGGCGTGCCCTACGTGGTACAGCCGGGCTACGCGCCCTACGGCGCGCAGGCGCCGCGTCCGGCTGCTCCCGGCGTACCGCCGCAGAACTTTACGCAGCCGACGGCCAATACGGATGACGACGCCCCGAAGCAGTTCGCCTTCAAGGTGCGCAACCTGTCCAAGGATTATGACGGGCATACCGTTCTCAGCGACGTTTCCTTTGATATCCCCGCCGGCAAGATCGTCGGCCTGCTTGGCCCCAACGGCTGCGGCAAAACGACGCTGATCAAGATCCTTGCGGGGCTGATCCACGACTATTCGGGTGTCATCAAGGTGGGCGGCAGAAGCATCGGCGTCCAGTCAAAGGCGCATCTCGCCTATCTGCCGGACAACACCTATTTCCCGGAGCGTTTCCGTACCGTGGACTGCATCAATTATTTCGCGGATTTCTTTGAGGATTTCAACCGGTCAAAGGCCGTCAATTTTGCCTCGCAGTTCGGACTGGACCTGAACCAGCGGGTCAAGACCATGTCCAAGGGCATGCAGGAAAAACTGCAGCTGCTGGTCGTGATGTCGCGCAAGGCGGATATCTATCTGCTGGACGAGCCGCTGGGCGGCGTTGATCCCGCAGCGCGCGGCGTCATTATGGACATCATCATGAACAACTATAAAGAAAACTCCACCGTCGTCCTCTCCACGCATCTGGTCAACGATCTGGAGCACAGCTTCGATCACGTCCTGATGCTCGGCAGAGGCAAGGTCCTGGTCAATACGGGGATCGACGTGCTGCGTTCCACCGGCAAGTCGGTAGAGGATATCTTCAAGGAGGTGATCGGCGATGCTTGGGAAGTTAATTAAAAACCAGTTCAAAGCAAACGCCAGCGCCGTTTACAACATCTATATCGCGATGGGGATCATCGGCATCATCATGCTGATCCTGCTGCTGGTCGACTGGACCAAGTGGGGCGATATGGGCGTCGGCATCGGGCTTGCCGTCAAATGCCTCGCTTCCTTCGCGCTGTGCCTTGCGGCGTTCATCGGTGTGATCTCTACGCTTACCGCCGTGTTCGGGGAGTATTCCCGCACCATGTTCAAAAACGAAGGCCTGCTGACGATGACCCTGCCGGTCAGAAGCAGTTCGCTGCTGTTTTCCAAATGGCTGGTCGGTTCCTTCTGGGTGGTGCTCAGCTACGTGGTGTTCTGCCTGTGCGGCTTCGGCTCCACCATTTACCTGATCCGGCACTCCATGGCGCTGGTGGAGGGAGACGATATGGCGTTCACGATGTACGAGATGCTTACCGCCCTCGTGCAGGAGGCGGGCGACGCCTTCGGTATCGTCGCGCCCAGCGTCACGGTCGTACTCAACCTTGCCAGCATTGCCGCGTTTGTCGGCGGCGTGTTCGTGTGCGTCTTTGTACTTACGGTCATGTTCGGCATCACGCTGGCGCATTGCCGTCCGTTCAGTAAGCTCGGGCCGCGCCTCGGCGCCCTGCTGTATTTCTTCGGCAGCGCGTTTGCGATCTGCTTTATCTCGGGGCTGATCGAAAAGATCATCAAAGTATACATCTTCGTCTCTGAAGACGCCTATACCTTTGTCGTCGATCCGGCGCAGGTGTCGCTTGCCTGGTCAAACGGCTACGCCGGGATGCCGATCACGTTCGTCTATTGCTCGGCAGTCCTTGCGGTCGTTCTGTTTCTGCTCACGGCGGTCCTTATCGACCGTAAGGTCAACGTCGAATAAGCTTTCTTTCGTGCGCGGAGTTTTCCGCGCACTGTTTTTTTTGCTGCGTATGTATAAGATCATCGATATCTCCAAAGATATGCTCCGCGCGCCCCTTTACCCCGGCGACCCGCCGCCCGAAGTGTCGGTGTTTTCCGCCATCGCCGCCGGGGACGCCTGCAATATGGCAAAGCTGACGGCTACGCTGCACACCGGCACCCATGCCGACGCGCCGCTGCATTTTCTGCCAGACGGCGCCGGGATCGGCGCGCTGCCGCTGTCGCCGTTCATCGGTGAATGTACCGTTATCGAAGTCCCGCCGGGCCCTCTGACCGGCGAAGCCGTCAACCGTCTGTTCCCGCAGGTCAAACGGCTGCTGCTGAAGGGCGGCGGAAAGGCGTATTTTGAAAAAACCGGCGCGGAGGAGGCGGCGGCGCTGGGACTGGAGCTGCTGGGCACGGACGCCCTGAGCGTCGGGGGAGAAGATGACCAGAAGGGGCCGCACCGGGCGCTGCTCAGGGAGAATGTGTGCATCCTTGAAAATCTGGAGCTCTCAAAAGTATCCCCCGGCAGCTATTTTCTGTTTGCGCCGCCTGTAAAGATCGGCGGCGCCGACGGCGCGCCGGTACGGGCGCTGTTACTGGACGGTTACCTGTTCTGGAGCGGCTCCGGGGTTTAAGCGGCGTTTTTTCTGTCGGGCAAAGGACGTTGTATGCGGTGATGACGCCGCTTTATCAATGATAATATAAAAAGGCGGCGCGTCTGTGGACGCGCCGCATACATTATTGCGAAAAACCGTTCAACTGCCCGGTTTACGGGCAAAAGCCGACGGGCATTATTTGTTGAAAATCGCGGTGATCTTGTTCCAGAGGTTCACGAAGAACATGCCGATCTTATCGAAGAAGGTCTGGAATTTGATCATAAAGGAACCGGCAGGGTCGCTCTCCATCAGCTCGGTGGCAAGAAGGATCTCGCTCGTGTAGGTGGAGGGGTCGTTTTTGTCGATAGTGATGACTCTGAAGCCTCGGTGCTCGT
>JAFRNP010000055.1 GCA_017430145.1 Clostridia bacterium | reverse complement strand
TTTTTGATATTTAACCAAAGTTTTTTGGGAGAATATATTGACAAATTTCAAAAATTGAGATAGGAGATGGGAAGTATGAAAAAAACAGCCGCCGCGGCGCCCGACAACGCCCTAAAGCAGCAAAAAACGCTGACCTTCGGCAAGACCCTGACCTACGGGCTCGGGATCTTCGGCATCCAGATGCTGGTAGGGTATATCAACACCTATCAGTCCCAGTTCTATTCCAAGGTCCTGAACGCCGATCTGATGATCTGCGCCGTGATCATCCTTGTCGCCAAGATCATCAGCTCGTTCTTTGATCCGGTGATCGGGCGGCTGATCGACGCTTCGCACTTCAAATCCGGCAAAATGAAGCCCTTCGTGGCGTTCAGCATCCTGCCGTTTGCGATCATCACGTTCGTAATGTTCCTGTTTATCCCCTTCCCGAACAATACGGTCAAATATGTTTATATCGCGTTCACCACGGTGCTGTGGAACATATTGATGAGCTTCGCGGACATCCCGAGCCAGGGGATGCTGGCGGTGCTCACCCCCTCCGCGGAAGAAAAAAGCGGCGCGGCAGGGCTTTCCAACATGCTCAAATCCGTGGGACTGATCGTACCGGGGATCGTGGTGCCCATCGTATGCGGGATCACCGGTTCCCCCGATATCGGGGCTAAGGAATACATGATCACTGCCGTGACCGTGTGCGTGCTGGCGATCCTGTTTGTGGCACTGATGCTCTCCTCCACCAAAGAGGTGGTCAAGAGCGAACCGCAGAAAATGAGCATCTCCGCCATGTTCAATGAACTGCTCTCCAACAAGCCCCTGCTTATCATCTTCCTGATCAATATCGTCGGTTTCGGACGTAACCTCGCGGTGAATATCGGCGTACAGACCGCCTCCGTCGTATTCAAAGAGGGGTTCACCATCACCCTGTTCGGCAACGAGATCGCCTTTGCGGGCGAGAACCTGCAGCTGGCGCTGGGCATCGGCTCCTCCGTCACCTCTTTTATCGGCATCATGATCGCCCCGATGATCGCAAAAAGGCTCGGCGTCAAAAAGACCTTCATGATCTTCGGCGTCTACGGACTGGTCGCCAGCTCCGCTTACTATCTGATGTTCGTGTTCGGCCCGGATTTCTGCCGTTCCTTCTGGGGCATTTTTATCGGGCAGTTCGTCATCAGCCTGATGTTCGGTACCCACGGCTACGCGCCGCTGGTCATGCTTTCGGACTCGGTGGACTACCGCGAGATGACCACGGGGAAACGGACCGAGGGCCTGCAGTATTCCGTGCTCACCCTCTCCGTCAAACTGGCAAACGCCCTGAGCGTGGCGGTCGGCATCTTCATCGTCGGTCTTTCCGGCTTCAAGGCGGAAATGGCAAACACACCGGAGCTGATCACGGCAAAAATGACCAATACCGTCACCTTTGCCTACTGGATGCTGCCGGGCATCTGCGTGGGGCTCACCATGATCCCGATGGCGTTCTATACCCTTGACAGGCCGGAGATCCGGGAAAAGGTCAAGGCGTACATGGAAAACCGGGCGGACGCAGAACAAACCGGAAATGAATAATGATAATACGCGGGCACTTATAAAGCCATATACGGGCGCTTATAAAACCGTATAACAGAAAAGACCGGAAGAACGCTGGATGCGCTTTTCCGGTTTCTTCTGTGTTTATTATCTCAGCTTCGTCGGCAGTTGAGATAAGCGATCAGGGGATCCGCAGACTGATCCGCTGCGACGCAGGCATCTTCGATTTGAGGATCGCCGGGATCACGCTCACCCCGAAATTGACGCCGGTGGCAGCTTTCCAGACGGCGGAGCAGAAATGCGTGCAGTTGTGTACGAACAGGTTGTAGTGGTCCCATCTGGAATTCACGATCTCCTTTGCGGCGCGTTCCAGCTCGTCCGCCGTCATCTCCCGGGCGATGGCAGTCACGGACTGCCCGCGGAACTCGCGCATTTCCCGGTCGAACTCCATCCCGACGCCGGAATGCAGGCCCGCGCTCAGCATCGCGCCCGGTTCAAGCGTTTTGGAACCGACGGTCAGCGGCTCGCCGCTCACGTTTTCAACGACCATCCAGGTGTGCCCGAAAATATAGGGCAGCCGGATGCCGCAGACGCAGAGATACAGAACCGCTACGGTCTCCCCGTCCCCCTCGTCGGCGGAAGCGACCGTCGCCGGCAGCCCGGCACCGAATACGGAGAATAGGATGACCAGGCTGAGCAACATGCTGACGCCCTTCAAAAGTCTTTTTTTCATTTCTTGCTTCCTCCTGATATGTATTATCTGATTCGCTTGTATCTGATTCACTTGAACAATTGACGGAAGAAATCAAGGATCTTCCGGAAAAACGCAAGGATCCGCTGCCAGACGCCGCCTTTATCCGCGCCGGTCTGCGGCTCCGTCGGCTGCCCGGTCGCAGGCTCCGTTTCGGGCGCAGACGACGTATCTTCCCACATCGCGTAAAGGACGTTTACCTGCTGCGTCAGCGTAAAACGCTCTCCCGGCGCAACAGACTGTCCGCTGCCGTCTTCCGCGGTGTTCCATCCCCGGAAGGTCCTGCCTTCACAGGAAAAAGATATATTCTCCCGCGCCGCGGCGGTTTCGCCGACAGAGTAGATCTTTGCGTCGTACAGCGCGGCGCCGGTACCGCCGTTGCCGTCATAAATAACCAGCGCCCCGTCGGCGGCAAAGCCCTTGTCAAGCATGGGTTTGCGTGCAGTCAGAAAAGAGATCAGGGCGTCTGCGTCCTGCAGATAGCACCCGCGGACCTCTGAAGGATCGGCGGTCCCGTAGGTATTCCAGCGGATATGGTTCATGACGGCGGAGGCGGTCAGCTTATCCCGCAATGCTTCAAGAGCGGGAATACACGCTTCCCCTGCCGTCGTGCCCAGCTCCTCCGTCCAGGCCTGCGATACGGCGGCGCGGAAATCAGCAAAGCGATAGCAGCGGGCAAAAAACGTTTCAAAATCATGACAGGCGGTATCGATGGAATTCCGGTGCAGCTGGTTTGCGTACCAGGTATCCGGCTCATACACCGTCAGGCCGTTGCCGATATTCGTATGTGACCCCATTGCGTGGTCAAAATCCCACAGGGGGCCGGCGTAGAACTTATTGTCGTTCGCTTTTTTATAGAAATAGGAGCTGGTGATCCCGACGTCTACATCCTTGGTAAGCTCCTCCGCAATATAGCAGCGTACAAGGCTGTCCAGATCGAAATAGTCTGTATAATACTTCCCGTTCCCGTTACAGCCTGTCGGAGAATACAGCGCCGCCTCTGCCTCGTTCCACAGCCCGCTGATATACGCCGCCTCTGCTTCGGTGGCATACTCCGGGCTGCCGATCACCATCGGCGCCCCCATATTTGAAATAAATCCGCTGGGCTCCGCGTGGTAGCGGCTGAGATAATCCATTTCCAGCAGATAGCCGCCGCTGATATCCGCGGGAGAGACCGGGATATCCACCCACTTGCTGCTGCCGGGAACGTACCCGGTTTGCACGCCCTTTTTCGGCTGCGCCCCGAGATCTTCGATATCGGGATTCGCCTCTTCATTGGCCTTGTCCAGATCGTTGATATCGACCCGGTTCTCGCCCGCCTCTACGCTTTCACAGATCAGATAGACGCCGCGGTATTCCCCGTTGATATAAAGGTCCGCCTGCCGGTATTCGGAGGTCTCCGGCAAGCCTGCCGCTCTGCCGAAATCAAGAGCGAAGGCATTTTTCATCAGGGCGTTATCCATTTTGCAGCTTGCCAGAAGCGTCCACTTTTTCGCTTTCGCCATCCCCAGCACAGAGGTTTTCTTATCGAACTTGATATTATAGGGCTTTTTGGGATAACTCCATGTGGCGTTGCCGCGGCCCTTGATCTGCTTCAGCTCCCCGTCCAGCGTTTTGGCGCCGTTTTCGTAGATCCGGATCTTGCCGGCTTCCTTATTGTCTTTGTTGGACTCGATATACGCCAGCGAACCGGATTTGGTAGTCAGGAACACGGCGGGCAGCGCGCTGCCTGCCATGACCTGAAGCGGATAGGTCACACCGCCGCAGACAAGTGTGTGTGTCCCCGGGGTGAACGCAGCGGCACTGCCGCCGGAAACGATCGCCGCGCCGTCCAGCGTCACGTCGCCGGAAGCGGAAAAATAAACAGACAAGGCCTGCGGGTCCGCATCCGCGGGCAAAAACAGAAAATACTGCCCGCCGGCGCAAAACCACCGGACGGAATCGATATCGTCCTCACTGCCGCCGTATGGGTTGACAGCCAGCGTTACGACGCCGGTATCTTCGGCGTATACGGCAGGGCACAGCGCAAAAATAAACAGCATCGCCAGAAACAAAGCAATCGTTTTTTTCATATACGGGCCCCCTTTTTATCTATTTTACCATATAGCACCAACCTTTTCAAGTCCTGTTTCCGATTTGTTTGTGTCAAGTACGAGTTGGCAAATTATCATATGATTTATGAATTTCGTTTTTTTCGATAGTTTTAAATCTCGCTCAACGGTTTGAGCAAGGATATTTGTTTCAGCCAGGATATATTGGGAAGAGTGGCTGAATGTTCT
>JAFRNP010000054.1 GCA_017430145.1 Clostridia bacterium | reverse complement strand
ACGCCTTGCTTGATCTTTATTCCGTCATCCTGCACAGATTTTCCTTGCCAACCGCCAGGTTGACGGCGTCAAATCTGTACAATCTGACGAAAAAATCTACTGCGCAATCCGCACACCGGAATTATGCGGTGTTGCCTAAAATAATATCTGTACCACAGAGCTTTTATAATGGAGATGAAAGGAGAGAGCATCATGCAGATGTTCTTCAGAAAAGCGACGGTGTTTATTCTGTCCTTCTGTATGTTCCTCGGCCCGTGGATCGGAAAAACGTTTTGCGGGGAGGATGCGTTTTTTGAAACGTGGGACGCTTCTCAGCCGTATACGGAGACCTATGCCGTTTCACTGGAAAAGCCCGCGGACAGAGATTTTATCGTATTGAACCTTGCGGATATCCAGATGACGAACGACGAGGCGCTGGGGGAAATGGGAGAGGCGGTCCGGGAAAATACCGACCGCATGATCAAAGAGCTGAAACCGGACCTGATCACGCTCAGCGGCGACAACGCATGGGGCGACTACGCGTATGTGAAGCTGATCCGCATGATCGATTCCTACGGGATCCCCTGGGCGCCGGTGATGGGCAACCACGACGGACAGGGCTGCCCCAGCGAATTCTGGTGCGCCTATAACCTGTCGAAGGCCAAAAACTGCCTGTTCAGATTCGGCCCCGCCGATATGGGATACGGCAACTATATCATCAATATCACCTCCGGCGGCGATATCCTGCATACGCTGTTTATGATGGATACCCACAGCTACATCGAGGAGGACGGCATCAACGGACCTGCTTCCGAAGATAACTACGACCACCTGTGGACGAATCAGTTCGATTGGTACCGCTGGGGCGTTGAGGGGATCCGGCAGCTTGCCGGCCACCCGGTGGAGAGCACGGTGATCATGCACATCCCGGTTTATGAGTATAAGACCGCATGGGAAGAGGCGACGGGGATCTCCGAGTGGACCTATTCCGCGGGAAGCGCGCCGTTCATCGGCGAATACGCCGATACTTCTTTCGGCGTCCGGCATGAATACGGCGGCTGGTCGCCCCAAAGCAACGGCTTCTTTGACCTTATGAAGACGCTTGGCAGTACGAAAAACGTGATCGTCGGGCACGACCACGTCAGCGACTATTCGATCGTATACCAGGGGATCCGCCTGACCTACGCGGTAAAGGACGGCCCCGGCTGCTATTGGGAACCTGCCATGAACGGCTGTACCACGCTTTCGGTCAACGATGCGGGACAGGGGTCGGTCGCGCACCACTTCTACGAGTACCCTGAGGCCTGATATGACCGGCAGAAACAAAGCAGAAAAGAAAGCAGACAGAAAAAGAGAAGCAGGGGCGTCGGCAGTGAGCTCCTGCTTCTCTTTTTCGTAGAGTGAAGTTTATACGGCGGTTTTGATGCGTGCCGCCAGATGCCTGAAAATATCGAACAGCATACGGAAAACGTCGTACAGCCCGAAGAATTTCAGCACTTTGATCAGACCGCCGGGCAGCGTATCGTTGATCACGGGCGTATAGCGCAGGTCGCAGTACGGGGCGTCCGTGTCGTACGCCGCCGGAACGCCGTTCTGGAGATTAAAGGAAAACATGCGGCTGTTGAGCGGCGCCGCAGAGCCGAGGATCATAAAGGCTACGTCCACGGTCACCTTCGCGTCGGAGGCGTTCGGCAGGTCGCCTTCCATGGCGAATTCCAGCGATTCTCCGGGGGCGATATATTTCGTATAATTACCGGAAAACTGCACGTCTGCGCCGCCTACGGTGATCGAGGCAATGCGGATCTTTTTCTCTTTAGAGATATTGGTGACGACAAGCGTGTTGTCGTTGTCGTCGATATATCCCGAGGCGTTGCCCGCAAACGCCGCCTTGACGGCATAGGAGTGGTTTTCTGACACCAGGAACTGCGGGAACGCCGGGTCGGAATAGATATCCGTGATGTTGTCCGTCAGCAGAAGCTGGAGCGCCAGGTCCCGGGTAAGGGATTCGTTCATGGTCATACCGTGGAAAAAGCCCTCGACGTACCAGGTGTTTTCCGGCAGATAGCCGCAGCCGGCGTCAATGTCCATGGCGGGCGAAACGTGCCGGTGGGCAGGGTCGCTGCAGACCGTCCCGGCAGAAGTGTAGCCGTTGACGAACCGTTGGCCGTAAGGGGCGACCGCCGCGCCGGTGGCGGCGTTTACGGAGATGATGGCGTCGGAATTGACCTTGGAACCGGTCACGATATCACTGCCGGCGCCCGCCATGATGTTGACGTCGATCCCGTAGGTCTCTCTGCAGGTCCTGAGCGCTTCGCCCATGTTCGCCATGATATTTTCGTGGAAATCGGTCGTCGTGGCGATCAGGCCGGCGTTTTCTGCCTGATCTGTGCCGGCAGCCACCGCCTGATAGCAGTCGTAGGGCAGGAAGTCCCAAAGGCTTTGCCAGCCGCCGACCACCTGCTTGACGTATGGCATCATCTCGGCAAGAACGTCGTCAAGGAATCCGAGCTGGTGCGCGCGGACCAGCCAGTTGAAATTCTGGTCCAGAATAACTGCGTTCTCAATAAAATACAGCAGCGTTTCCTCGTTGATGGCCATTTTTTCCGCCAGCACGTCGTAGGCGACGGGGGAACCGCCGATGGCAGGCACGGTCAGCAAAGCGTTGTCCACGTCCTGCTTTTCTCCGAACAGCGACAGGTAGGTCGCCGTGACCTGTCCGCCGTGGGAAAGGGAATAGAGGTTGACTTTTTCAGCGCCTGTATATGCTTTTACGCTCTGCACGAATTCGTCCAGCCGCGCTGCGTTTTCCGCCGCGCCGCAGCGGAAATCCATATAGAAGTTATAAAGCTGCTCTTTGGGAATGTAATCGGTGATCTCATTGCCGACGGCAGCCTCGCTGTAATAGTCGCTGCCGAAGTTTTCCTTGATATGGTCCCAGCGGCATTCCTCCGCGTCGTTGGACAGCGGCGCAATGCCCTTTATACTTTTTCCGTCGCCGTCGCAGGCAAGATCGCCCGCCAGCGCCACGATCGTCTCCCCGAGCGCTTTGCCCAGCAGCCTTGCTTCCCCAAGGGTCAGCGCCCCCACGCCCGCCAGAAGCTGCGGCACGCGCTGCCTGACCTGATCCAGAAGCTTCCCGGTCATGATGTTCCAGCCCCAGACCTGTTCGCCGATGCTGCCGTCTTCATTGACGTAAAACAGCGGGGAAGCGGCGTAGCCGGGCACGATGATCACAGGTTCGTCGGTCACAACGCTGCCGTTGATGCTTCCTGCTAACGCCGGAAGGGTGCACGACAAAACGAGAATGGCTGCCAGCAGCAGGCTGATACTTTTTTTCATTTGTCTTCGTCCTCCTTTTCAGCCCCGGCTTTTCTGCGGGCTGTGTTATCCAGCCAGCGGAACCTGCCGAACACCTTGCGCACCGCATAGTACGAGGGCTTCGGTTCACCGGCGGCGGTCACGAGGCCCCAGCGGGTCTCGATCGGGCAGTCGGACTGTCCGCAGATATAGCAGTGATGGGAATCGGCATAGCAGTAGATGAATGCGCCGCACACGAAATCCAGATCGTAAAGCTTGTTCAGCAAAACGTCGTAGAACTTTGCCTGTCCTTGAGGCGTGTGCTCAAAGCCCGGGATCTTCGTAACGGAAGGCATTTCCGTGTACACGTGGTTTCTGAGGTCGCTTCTGAACAGCAGGTCGTAATAGCGGGACGGGTCGTTCTTTGTTACGAGCTGCGTGTGTTTGCGAAGGCTCTCCGGCAGCCGGTCAACAAACGTCTCGATGTTTTCCTTTGCCTCTTTTTCATTTTTCATCCGGTAACGTTCCTGCAGCAGACGGTTTTTGCCTTTTGTATTCTTCGGCTTCCCGTCGCTGATATAGCCGAATTCCTGCAGCAGGATGGGTTTGCCGGTCAGCGCCCACAGGTAGCGCAGCAGCGCCTCAAACATGCTCATCAGGCCGCCCACGTTCGCAAAGCAGCCGATATAGATATCGATGCCGATATAATCGGTCCAGTCTTTATACTTCAGCATCGGAACGTGCAGGTCGGCGCCCGGGCCGCCGGAGTTGTAACCGATCAGGATATCGCCCCTGATCGGGTACATCGCCTGCAGCTGGATACCGATAAATTCCACCGCCTGCTCCATCGTGAAAGGCAGCGTAAAATGCGGCAGGCCCATTTCGTTCGTGACCTGCAGCCCGCCGACGAGCCCTTTCAGGTCCTGCACCAAAAAACGCGCCACGTCGCATACCTTTTCCTTGCCAGCCGTGGTTTCAAAATCGATCCCGTAGTCCACGTATTCCCTCGGATAGGGCGTGACCGCCATGACTTTGATGCCGTTTTCGGCATAGCCGCGGCAGCGCTCCTTAAAGCTGAGATAATGTTCGGACAGACTGTCGTCCTTTTCAAAGGGGAAGGGAATATCGAACCGTACCCACCCGATGTTTGCTTCGCGGATCTGGCTGTAGTTTTCGTTCGGGTGGCACACGCCGCAGATAAAGCCGCGTTGGCGCAGCGCCTTCGTTTCGGCGTTGGAGCGCCGGACAAAGAATGATTTGCCGATATTCAGCGGAATGAATTTGAGGCCGTACCGGATCTGGTCGAGAATGAATTGTTCCATAAAGATCTCCTTTTATCTTCCGTGATTTCGCTTTTCGTTTGTATCAGAAGCCCGAAGGGGTAAAAACGGCGTTAAGGTGTGCGGCGGCCGAACGCATCTGTGTTTGCGTCGGCACCGGCGCGTCGGTTTCGTAACGCCTCCCGAGCGCCGCGTATTTTGATACGCCTATTGTATGGTACGCCATCAGCTCCAGCTCTCTGTCCCCGCAGATCGCTTTTACCGCCTCAGCCTCATCGCTGTTGAGCCCGGGGATATACGGCATGCGGAACCTGAGCGCCGGTGCATTTTCCTTCAGATAGCGGATATTCTGCAGGATCAGAGCGTTGTCAACGCCCGTCAGCTGCCGGTGAAGAAGCGGATCGGCGCATTTGACGTCGCATAAAATTAGGTCGGTCAGCGGCAGGATCCGCTGAAAAACTTCCGTCGGGACGTTTGCCGCCGTCTCGATCGCAGTCTGCACGTCAGCGTCTTTGAGCCCCGAAAGGATAGCTTCCGCAAAATCCGGCTGCATAAGCGGCTCGCCGCCGGAGAGGGTCACGCCCCCGCCGGACTGCCGGTAATAGGGCAGATCCCGAAGCGCTTTTTTTACGACCTCGTCTGCGGAGATACGGTACCCGCTCAGCTCCCTTGCGCCGTTAGCGCATACGTCGGCGCATCTGCCGCAGCCGGTACAGCTTTTACGGTCAAAGGGATGCGCGCAGACCCCGGCGCATTTGCCGCACCCCACGCATTTGTCAGGGTAAAGCATGAGCTCCGGCTTCGGGGACTGGGATTCCGGGTTGTGGCACCAGCGGCAGCGCAGATTGCACCCTTTGAAAAAGACCGTGGTACGGATCCCCGGCCCGTCGTGGAGGGAGAACCGCTGGATGTCAAACAGAACGCCCGTCTGCATGGCGTCAGTTGCCGGCGAGCGCGTCCGCGGGGGCGTCCTCGGGCAGATAGCCGCTGAAGCCGAGGGTCGGCGTCTGCAGCAGCGTCTCCATGTCGGCAGGGGAGATCTCAAAATCAAAGACCTCCGCGTTTGAACGCATCCGGGCGGGATCTGTGGATTTCGGCAGCGGCACTACGCCGTTTTGCAGCGCGAAGCGCACACAGAGCTGGGCGACGCTTTTGCCGTATTTTGCGGCGAGTGCGGCAAGGCCGGGGTCATTCAGTACCGCGCCGGAGCCCAACGGGCTCCACGCCTCGGCGACCATGTCGTTTGCCTGTACAAAGCGCACGGTATCCATGGGGGCGTGTCCGGGATGGAATTCGATCTGATCCACCATGGGGGAAACGTCCGCATTCGCCATAAGGGACCTTAAGTGCTTTTCCTGGAAGTTGCTTACGCCGATGGCGCGCAGCTTGCCCGCTTTGTAAGCGTCCTCAAAGGCGCGCCAGGTGTCGGCGTTGATCTCTTCCCATGCGGGGTCCACCTTTGCAACGCACGGCCAGTGGATCAGATAGAGATCCAGATAGTCCATGCCGAGATTTTTAAGCGAAACGTCGATCGCAGCGGCCGTCTTTTTGTACCCGCGCTCCGTGACCCAGTGTTTGGACGTGATAAACAGGTCGTGCCGGTCGATCCCTGCGGCGCGTACGCCGTCTCCCACTTCGTCCTCGTTGCCGTAAATGAAGGCCGTATCGATATGCCGGTAGCCTGCCGCGATCGCCGCTTTTACACAGTCGCGCGTCATGCCGCCGGTAGGCGTCTGCCAGGTGCCGTAGCCGATGCAGGGTATCTCGACGCCGTTTGCAAGGCGTACCGGATCCGTCATTGCAGAGAAGATCATAGTCCATTTCCCCTTTTATTTAAAAATTATATACCTATTTTAGCACACCGCCGCAGGGAATTCAATATGTTTTTCGGAATATCGGTAAGGAAATAATAAAGAGTAATTATCCAAAAATGGTCCCGCGGAGGAAAAATCAGGCTGGATCTGCCGGAAAAAATAGAACGCCCGGCAAAAGTCTTGCAGGGCGTTCGGTAAGGAGACGATCGTTTGGTTCAGGCTTCGGGGCGGAGGACGCGGATCTTTTTGCCGATGGTATAATGCAGGACGTTGTTTTCGGGCGTCAGTGTAAAACCGGCTTTGTTGCCGTCGTTGTCCAACGGGTATTTCGGCAGGCCGTCCGGAAAACGGATCGTCATTTCC
Organism: Clostridia bacterium; assembly: GCA_017430145.1. Classification (GTDB taxonomy): domain Bacteria; phylum Bacillota; class Clostridia; order Oscillospirales; family Acutalibacteraceae; genus RUG806. Next base: position 1,598 of record JAFRNP010000054.1, on the reverse strand, counting down.
GAGGCGGAAAAATAGGAGCTGCAAAAGGAGTATTCCCGCAGGTCGATGCTGTCGGTCAGATACTGCGGAAAGATCCTTGCGACCAGCGCCGGCGTCAGCTTTTCAAGGAAGAACGCCTCAAATTTTCCGTCGTTCATATCGACGTTCGGGTACAGCGTGATCCCGCCGGTGCCCTTGGACGTGGTGACCAGCACAAGGCTTGCGGTGATCTCTTTTGTCTCGCCGTTTGCGGTGACCTCCATACGGATCTTTTCGGGACGGCGCGACAGGATCGGCAGCGCGGATACCACGTACGCGGCATGCCCCAGCTTCTTTTTCAGCTTGGTGTTTACAAGATAGGGGATGGGCGCGACGTAGCCGAAGGAGGAGACGTAGCATACGCTCTCGCCGTTGACCACGATGGAATCGATCTGGGTCTCCACGCCTTTGTCAATCAGCTTGTCGATCGCCTTTATGGGATCCTTGCGGTCCAGATGGAAATTGTTCGCCATGTCGTTGGTCGTGCCGGTGGAGACGTGCGAATAGATACAGTGCTGCTCAATGTCGTGAAACGCGCGGACTGCCTCGTTGAACGTTCCGTCTCCGCCCAAAGTAAAGATATAGTCAGAGACCGGATCCAGCTCCTTGATCAATTCGATCACGTGGCCGGAGTATTCACTTTCCGCGATCGTATAAAGCGTGAAGCCTTTTTTTGCAAGGCGGAAGACCAGATGGTCCAGCGCCGTCTGTGAAAATCTGGTAGCGATCGGATTATAGATAATGCTGAAATTCATGGCGGCGCCTCCCGGAAAAGCACATACTTATACAGTATTACTATACCTGTTTGAGAAACAAAATCGGGGTAAATGTAATTTTTACCTGAAAAAATGTAATAATTGCTTCCGATTTTTCTTGAAGGATCCGCCCGATTGTGGTAAACTGGAAAAGAAGCAATAAGCGGAAAGGAGTATGCGGCAGAGCTGCTGCCGCGAAAAAAACGATGGATCAGACAATTGTGGAAAAATACGCCCGGCTGATCGTGGAGGTCGGCGCAAACGTCCAACAGGGACAGACGGTGCGTCTGTATATCAATGCGGACCAATACCGGTTTGCGGAGCTCATCACGGAGGCCTGCTACAAAGCGGGAGCGGCGCGGGTGGACGTCGAATGGCTCTGGCAGCCTTTGGAAAAGCTCGGTTACGCGTATCAAAGCCTGGAGATGCTCTCTCAGGTGCCGGCATGGAAAGAGGAAAAGATGAAGCTTATGGCAAAGGAACTGCCCTGCCGGATCATCATCCTCAGCGACGATCCGGACGGTCTGGCGGGGGTCGACCAGGAGAAAATGCAAAAGTCCATGATCGCGCAGTACCCGGTCATCAAGCCTTACCGGGACGTCATCGAAAACCGGCACCAGTGGACGATCGCGGCGGTCCCGTCGCCCCCGTGGGCAAAAAAGGTCTTTCCGGACCTGCCGGAGGATGCGGCCGTAGAAGCGCTTTGGAAGGCAATTCTGCAGACCGTTCACGTAACGGCGGATAACGACCCGGTCGCCGAATGGCAGGCGCATAATAAAAACTTTGCCGAGCGCTGTGCATGGCTGAACGCCCGAAAGTTTGATT
>JAFRNP010000053.1 GCA_017430145.1 Clostridia bacterium | reverse complement strand
GCCTTGCTTGATCTTTATTCCGTCATCCTGCACAGATTTTCCTTGCCAACCGCCAGGTTGACGGCGTCAAATCTGTACAATCTGACGAAAAAATCTACTGCGCAATCCGCACACCGGAATTATGCGGTGTTGCCTTAACAATTTTGAAAAACACAAAGCCGACGGCTGCATCTCCGTAGAAATGGAAGGCGCCGCCGTTCAGGCGGTATGCGACTTCAGAGGCCTTGACGTCTATATGTTCTTTACCGGCGGCGATCTTCTGGACGCGCCGGAATGGACCCAAAGGTCCAGAAAGGGACAGATCAGACATACCCAGCACGACGCCGGGCATTTTGAGATCGCCCTTGCGCTTGCGGAGTATGCGGCAGAGCAGCCGTAAGGAAGTGCCCCGCAGCAAAAATTTACCTTTCGGCAAGCGAACAAGTAATTACGGTTTAAAAGATTATAACCCACGGTGACACTTTCAAATTCAGAAAGTGTCACCGTGGTTCGTTTTTTTACTTCTTTATGTCAGCTCTCCCAATGGCGTTTTTTCTGTATTATCCGTCCCGTCCAAACGGGTACGATCCGCCCTCAAACGCCTGCGGATCATCCGATGGCGGGTGTCCAGTGCTCCATAGAGAAACGGTCGGTCAACACATAAGACGCCACGGGCGTGCCGTCCGCCGGGTCCAGCGTCACGTCGGTCACCGTGACAGTATCGCCGTATACGATCTCACCGCCCAGCTTATAGGTATCCTCATACTTCCCGTTATAGTCATAGCGATCGCAGATGGGCTGGATCACGTCGCCCGGCTGCAGCTCGGTAAACGATTTGGCAACGGTATCCGTCTCACCGTCCGCGTAGAAAAACCGCGCGCCCACGATCTGACCGCCGTTGCCGTCGAACCGGACCAGCAGCTCCGCACGGTCGCCGTTCAGCAGAACGGGGATCCGGCCGTTGGTGACAGTCTGCCCGTTTTCGTCCGCACAATCCAAATAGTAATAGGCAACAGGCTGGTTATTCAGCGCCACCCACATGCCGTCGTATTCGCCGATCAGGTCGCCGCTGTCCGTCCAGCTGCTGTACGGCGCCCTTCACCTTGCCGGTGGCGCGATAGGGAAAATACGCGGAAATGCCGTAGGGATACGCCCGCTTTTTTTACCGCGTTGGCAATACTCGGCAGCGTCATGGAGCCGGCGCTTTTTTCCCGCTCGTCATACCCGAAGCCGGAAACCGTTCCGCCGCCGTGGTCCCACAGGATCAGCTCGTTGCGGTCGGCGGGGAAATTCTGCTTGCAGTAGGAGATAAAATCCGTCAGCGTATCAGGCCTTGTCATGGCGGCGCTGCCGCGGTTTTTTTCCAGCAGCTTCAGCTGGCCGCCTTTTTGCATCTGATAGATCTGATTGCCGGTGTTGGAGATGCCGCCAATCTTCCAGTTCTTGCAGCCGCCGGTATAGATAATGACGTTCACTTTGTCCGAAAGCGAGGCAGCCGCCATCTCTTTTAAGTCGTTGGTCGCCATGCCGCTTTTGGATTCCAGATCGGTGCCGCACAGATACACCATCAGTGTCACCGTGTCCGTGCCGTCGCCCTTAAGGGAAAGACGTTTGGCGCGGGCGGCGCTGCTGACGGAGGTATTTAGTTTTCCGGTGTGTTTGGCATAAGATCGTCTCCTTTATAAAAACAGTCGGTTGCGTAATAACCGTTTAAAAACCGGTTTCCCGAATTGATTATATCGCACAACGGCGCATGTAGTCAAGCAAAAAGTCTGCCTCCGCGCAGCGGATTTTTACGCATTCCATTGTAATGAAAGGTTGATTTTTCAGCATCCGTATGATAGTATAAAACTAACTGACAACGAACCGGGAAGCGGAAAAGGAACCGTCTCCGGCAGAGCGCTGCGGGCGCTGCACCTATCGGCGAGGAGGAAAAATGGAATGTTTTTTTCAACCATCCAAAAATGGATCGCGCTGTTTTTGTCGCTGACTATGATTTTTTCCGTTTCCGCAGGCGTTCGATGGGCGGACAGCATGACGGACGGCTTCCCGGTCATCGCGCCCGCCGAAAAGGCCCCGGAGGACGTACGCGTAATGAGCTTCAACATTCGCTGCACAGACAACAACGGCGTACCTGCGATATTGCGGCACGCGATCGTGGCAAAACAGATCCTGAAGATCAAGCCGGATTCCTTCGGCGTGCAGGAGGCGACAGCCGAATGGATGGCGGCGCTGAAAACGCTGCTGCCGGCATACGCCTGCGTAGGCGTTGCCCGGGATAACGGCAAAAGCATAGGCGGGGTCGGCGAATATAACGCCGTGTTCTATCTGCGGGAGAAATACGACCTGCTTGACCACTGCGATTTCTGGCTCAGCGACACGCCGGAGACGCCTTCCATCGTTCCGGGCGCCGACTGCCGCAGGATCTGCACCTGGGCAAAGCTGCAAAACAAAGAGACCGCCGCCATATACGTCCACGTAAACGCCCATCTGGACAGCGGTTCGGCGAATGCGCGGGAGCTGGGCGCAAAGCTGATCACCGATTTTATCGGCAGCAAATTTCCCGCTTCGACGCCGGTGGTTTTTACCGCGGACATGAACGCAGGCGAAAGCAGCGTTCCCTACCGGATCATGACCGGGTCTTTGGCCGACGCCCGTTATGCGGCAAAAGATTCCGAAGGCACGTTCACCTTCCACAAATGCTTTACGGAGGATGCGCACCCGCGGATACTGGATTACGTCATGTGTAAAGATACGATCACGGTCAACGCTTTCCGCGTGGTAACAAGCGGTATTGATGGCAGGTTCGTCTCCGACCACTTCCCGATCTACGCGGACGTGTTCATTCCCGGCGCACGCGGTTCCGGGAGCTGAAAATGACGCAGGAACAACGCTTTTGCGCCCTCATTGCGCAGACGGTTTATGAACGGATCAGCCGCAGCAGGAAGCTTTCCCGCTGCGGCTGACCACTATTATTACCCGTTATCTGCCGATTTCGAACAAAACGGTCTCATGCCGCGCCATTTGCAGGGACACCGTTTTTCCCGACAAAACGACAGGGGGATCCGTCAGCCCCCGCAGTATCAACGGTTCCCGGAACCGGAAGGTCTTTTTTCCGGGCGTCAGAGCGGATACGGCAAAATAGTTTTTGTTCACGTATACGACGTCGCCGGTCTCACAGTACAGATGGACGCCGCACCGGCGGCAGAACGCCTGCAGCTCGCCGGGAGAGAATATAGGCTTTTCTTCGGCGTTATAAAGGTAAGGGATCCCCTCCCGTTCACAAAGCGCCCGCGCCTTTTTTAGGCCTTTCGTCTCTATCCCCGTAAGAAACATAACCGCCCGGAACCGGCTGCGGACCGCTTCAAAATCCGTGATATCATAGATCTCATACGGCGCGCCGAGCTGACCGAGCGCCCTGCGCTGGTCGTACACGGCGTTTCTGAGGCCGCAGTCCGTCATCTGAAAATACATACGTTCATCCGTAAACACCGCAAATTCGCAAACGTCGGACCGGTCCTCTTTTTTCAGGGAGTCTCCGTAGATCCTGCGGTACGCCGCCATCTCCGCCATGATATCGGGATCGTCGTACCAGCCGCCCCACATATCGAACCACCACAGCCCGTTGCCGGCGATCAGCTGCCTGCAAAACGTCTTACGGATGCAGAAAAGCGCCTCCCGCTTGTCGGGAACCGGCTGCCAGACCGGCGCGCTGAGCTTTCCCAAAGGGTCGTATTCCGGCGCAGAAGCGAACAACAGCTTTGTCAGATGCGTGCGCACGTCGCACTCCTGAAAACAGAGCTTCCCGTGCAGGCGCACGGATCCTGCCGGGTACATCTCCGTCCAGTCGGCCTCCGGGTCCCGGCAGCCGATATAGGAATTGGGCGAACAGATAAAATCGATCGCGTCGCTCTTTATCAGCTCCGAAAGGCCGTGGGTACCGAAATGCGGCACCGAAACTTCCAGATCGTAGCCGTAAAAGACCCCGATCGCGGCTTCCCGCCCCACCGTCCGCCGGACGGCGCGGGCAAGCGTAATGATATAGTTTACAACGCAAAGGCTCCTGTATTCGAGATACCTTGAGAGGGTCAAACTGCAGTGCTGCACGCCCTTCTTTTTCAGCGCATTGAGATCCGGCTCTGCAGCCGGGCCGTCCGAAGGGTAACGGTCGGCAAGGAATTGCCGGAAACCGTCCAGCGCCGCCCGGCATGGGGGGAGGTCCCGGTCGTAATGGAACCACTCCTCCGTATTTGCGCCGGCAAGGTGATACCCGATCACGCGTCCAGCGTAAGTGGCTTGCCGGACGTACGATAAAAACCGCAGCAGCAGCGTCTCCGCCGCAAGGCACGCCGTTTTGCTTGACAGCGATTCGTGTTCGCCGGTGGCGTCGAGACTTTCCGGGTTTTCTTTGAGCCACCATTCCGGCAGCGATACGTTGACGCGCAGAATGATCTGCGCATCCTTGTTAACGGCAAGGACACGCTCGACCACGTCGTCGAGGACCGAAAAATCCGGCTCCCCTTTCCTGTCAAAGATCCCCTTCCCGAAGGGCATCACGCCCGGGGTCGCGCTGATGCTTCTGCCCGCAAAGAATACGGGCAGGAAAAACAGGCCGTACCCGGCCGCAGCAAAGCGCTGATACCGGTTATACGGCGGCAGATAGGTCATGTAACCGACGGCGGGGACCGGTGCGCCGTTCAGCACAAGCGCGGGCGCGCCGTTCAGGTCTTGCACGCGGATCATGTGACTCCCTCCTGTCCGACTGTTCTTCTGCCGGATGCAAAGGCGGCGCCATTAAGACGCCGCCCTCTTTTGTTACTTCTGCGATCAGCCGATATTGACGCGCATCACGCCCACGGTACCGTTGATCGTGACGGCGTTGGGTCCTGTGCCGTAAACGCCGCTGCGTACGATATTGCCGTTATAATAGCACAGTCCGATCGTCATCTGGAACGTCAGCGTATAGTCGCTTTCGCTGCCCATACAATCCAGATTCAAAGCGCCCGCGCCCATGTCGATCCGGCTGGTGCCGGTGAGGGCGGCTCTGACGTTGGTCGCGCCCGCGCCGCACTGCATCACCAGATTGGCAACGGACCCGCTGTTGATCGAAAGCGCGCCCGCGCCCTCCTGGATATCAGCGGAGCCTGTCACCTGCAGGTTATCAAGGACCGCGCTGCCGGCGCCCAGCTCCATTGAGAGCGTGTTGGTGGAAAGTGAACGGATGACCGTTTTGTCGGCGCCGCACTGAATATCGACGGAATCAAAGCTGTACCCCTTGGGGACTGTCACGATAACGTCCATTCTGTGGCGCTGGGAGGCGTTCGGCGACGTGACGGAGCTGTGGATCAGCGTCAGATCCCCGGAGTTCGTCACGTCGATCACCGACGAATCGTACTGGATATTGAACGCTGCGCCCTCCATTATGGTCAGGTTGCCGTTTGACATGGAGATATCCAGCCTGCGCGGTACGCCTGCGACCGGCGCCTGCGAAGACGGCTGGGTCGTCCCCTGGGACGGTTGGGTTGCCGGCTGCCCTGCCTGCGTTGCCGGCTGCCCTGCCTGCGTGACGCCAGCGTTCGGGTCGGCGGTAACAGGCTGCCCCGAGGCGTCCGTTAAGCCCTGGGAGCCGTTGGCCGGGCCCACGGAGCCGGTCACGGCAGTTCCGCCGCCGTTATTGTTATTCTTTGACCCGCTTTTCTGCCCCAGCAGAAAAGCGACGGCCACCAGCAGGATCACGACCAGCACGCCGAGCCCCGCAATGATGAAAATGCTGCTTTTGCCCTTTCGGTTCTGCAGCGGCGGATTCTGATACCCGTAGTTCGGATCGCCGTAGACGCCGCCCGGGTTATTGTATGGGGCGTTGCGCGCGGGATCGTACCCTGCCGCGGGGTCCGTATAGGGATCGTTCCCCGCATTGTTGTACGCGCCGTCCGGCGTTTTGTACGGATCATTGGGGGCGTTGTTGTACGATGCGCCCTGATCGTTGGCGCCGCTTCCGCCCGGATCATTGAAAAAACCATTCGGATCGTAATCGTTATTCACACGTAAGGCCCTCCTTTACGGTGTTTTTACGTTTATATTATACCATATCCCGCAAAAAAAGCAAGAGGCAAACAGAAAGACGCCGGGATACAGCCGGACAAACGCCGGTCGGCTGCGTCAGCCCATTTTCAGCCCGCCGGGCTGCACGTCCTCCGGGTCCTCTTTCACTTTCCCGTACTGACTTTGCCAATAGCTCTCCTGCTTCAGACCGCCGGGCTGCACGTCCCCGCCCGGCCGTTCATGCGGACTCCCGGTTTTTGAGTCCGCTCCGGTCGAAGAACCGGTCGTCTTCGGTTTTTCCCCGGAAACAGTCTTCATGTTCCGGCCGGGAAACTGCCGCTCAATCGCATCCCGCACTTTTTGCGGGATCTCATTTTCTGCAAGCGGGATCGTCACGGAATCGTATTCATAGTCGCCCATGCTGTTCATGTAATCCATTTCTCTGAGCCCGCCGGGCTGGATATCCCTTTCATACCGGGCTGTCACATCCAGCAGGGCGCCGCCATTTTGCGACATGCGGACAGTATACGATATATTTGCAACATACCAACCCATTTTATCGGCAAAGTGGACATGATGATTTCGGAAGAAGTCCGGCGGCAAATCCGATTTCCACAAGGAAACATTCACATTTTCCGGGAATGCGGCCTTCGGCGTCTGCGGGCGAACGGGGGCGGCTGCCGCCTTTGCAGCCGGCGGCGGGATTTCCGCAGTACGGCGCTCTTTCTCCGCGTCTTTTTCCTTATCCGACGGCGCCGAAGACGGTATCCCCGTTGTCTTCTGTTCGGTCTCTTTCGGTGCGTCGGTTACGGTAACGGGATTTTCCGTATGCGGTACATGCAGGTCCTCCGCCTGTTTTTCGGGCGACTGCTTATCTTCGACCGGCACGCGCCGTTGTTTTGGAATATGCGTTTTCAATCTGTGCGAGGGTTCCCGGGGCGTCCGCGTCCATGCGCTTTTATCCGGGAAACGCAGGTAAAGAAGCACAATCGCAACGACCCAGATAATCAAGATAATCAGAGCCGTGATCTGACCTTCAGTCATAGCGCCTTCCTCCGATCTGTTTCGGTTATGATACCCGGCGGCGCAGCCGGGTCCCCGGACTGCGCCGCCGTTACGTTATTATCAGATCTCGCTGAGCTTGACGGGCCTGTGCTCGGCAACGCTCTTTTTGGCGGCGAGGCCGATCTTC
>JAFRNP010000052.1 GCA_017430145.1 Clostridia bacterium | reverse complement strand
CTTGCTTGATCTTTATTCCGTCATCCTGCACAGATTTTCCTTGCCAACCGCCAGGTTGACGGCGTCAAATCTGTACAATCTGACGAAAAAATCTACTGCGCAATCCGCACACCGGAATTATGCGGTGTTGCCTTAAGAAAGGAGCAACAGGTCCGCTCGGTCCATCAGGGGACAGTTCCCCGCCTGACTTGCATCAATCGGGATAACCGTCCCCGTGATTGACCTCGCTAAGCCGACTTAAGTTGCTGACCTTGCTTTTCTTAAACGATACAATGACAGTCGCCGGGATCGAAGGGGATCCCGTTTTTTTTGCAGTAATCCGCCGCCGCCAGCTTCGCCGCCGTCACGGCGATGGAAGCGCAGTAGAGCCGGTCGCGGGGCAGGTCGGTTTCGAGGTTATAATACACCGCGTTGTTGTTCATCTGGAACAGGTCGGCTGCGGGCTTTCCGGGCAGCAACCGGCACGGCGCCTCAGCCGCCGCGGTCGTCTCCGGGTCGCCGCTGCAGATATAGTCTGCCTCGCTGACAAGCCCCTCCCCGTCCACGGTGATCGTGATCTCGGCAAATTCCGCCGCGTCCAGCGGGTGCATCTTTCCGACGCCGGTGTTCGTTTTTGTCGTCATAATTCCTCCGGAAAATGTTTCAAAGTATCAAAGTATCAAAGTAACAAAGTAACAAATTCGGAACGCCGCTGAGCCGCGGCGTTGATCATAGTAAGCTTATATTTATAACCAACCCTCTTCTGCAATCGGGTGCGGGTGTCCCGCCCTCATTTGCAACTTTGTATCTTTCAACTTTTATACTTTTTTAATATCTCCCCTATATTCAAACGTTAAACCTGAACAATACGATATCCCCGTCCTGCATCACATACTCCTTGCCCTCGCTGCGCACCAGCCCCTTTTCTTTGGCGGCTGCCATGGAGCCGCACGCCATCAGGTCGTCGAAGGAGATGACCTCCGCGCGGATGAAGCCCCGCTCGAAATCGGAGTGGATCTTGCCCGCCGCCTGCGGCGCCTTGGTGCCCTTTTTGATGGTCCAGGCGCGCACCTCGGGCTTGCCGGCGGTGAGGTAGCTCATCAGCCCCAAAAGGTCGTAGCTCTTTTCGATCAGCGTATCAAGGCCGGCGCGCGCGATGCCCAGCTCCGACAAAAACATCTCCTTTTCATCGGCGGGCAGCTCGGCGATCTGCGCCTCCAGCTCCGCGCAGATGGGCAGAACCTGGCTCCCCTCCGCGTCGGCCAGCGCCTTGACTTTGGCATAGTAGGGGTTCGCTTCGATATTCCCGGCAAAGTCGTCCTCGCTCAGGTTGCAGGCGTAGATGACGGGCTTTAACGTGAGCAACGCCACCGTTTCGGCGATCGCGCGCTCGTCTTCGTCCATCTCCACCGCGCGGGCGGTGACGGCGTTGTCCAGTTCGCCCTTCAGACGGTTGAGAAACGCCACGTCCCGCGCCAGCGATTTGTCGCCCTTCATGGCCTTCGTGTCGCGGTCGATGCGGCGCTGCAGGATCTCCGCGTCCGATAAGATCAGCTCTAAATTGACGGTCTCGATATCGCGCACCGGGTCGATGGAGCCGTCCACGTGCATGATATCGTCGTTTTCAAAGCAGCGCACCACGTGGATGATCGCGTCCACCTCGCGGATGTGCGACAAAAACTTGTTGCCCAGCCCCTCGCCTTTGGACGCGCCCTTGACCAGACCCGCGATATCCACGAACTCGATGGTGGCGGGGGTGACCTTGTCGGGATCGTACATTTTTGCCAGCGCGTCCAGCCGCCGGTCGGGCACGGCCACGACGCCGACGTTGGGTTCAATGGTACAAAACGCGTAATTCGCCGCCTGCGCCCCGGCGTTGGTCAAAGCGTTAAACAGGGTGCTTTTGCCGACGTTCGGCAGCCCCACGATGCCAAGTTTCATAATCGATGCCATGCGATACGGCGCAAGAAGGAAAAACGGGGAAGGATTTTTCCGCGTCCGTACCGTTCCTTTCTTCGGTAATTGTTGCGTTCCCCTGCGGTGGGTGGTTTTCCACGCCCATTTTATCACAGCTTTCCTTTTTTGCAACGGGAAAATAAATATTTACAAATCCCGCGCCCGATGGTATAATGAAAAATAACGTCAGACAGCCGACGATCCGGAAAAGGAGACCCGAAGCATGATCAATTTTTCTCAGAACGCAACGATCAACCTGCATAAGATCGACAACGCGCAGCTCAACCGCAACGCACAGATGATGCTTGTGGAGGGAGAACAGGTGATCGGCGTATACAAAACCGTACGCGACCAGGTCATTTTCACCAGTAAACGGCTGATCACCGTGGACGTGCAGGGCATCACCGGCAAACGGCAGGAGCTGGTCACGCTGCCGTATTCGACGATCCAATATTTTTCCGTACAGACCACGGGCTTTGCGGAGCTGATCCCGGATGCGGAGCTGAGCCTTTATTTCACGAACGGCCTGCAGGCAAATTTTGAGTTTCGCGGCAGCTGCGACATTTTGGAGATTGGACGGATGATCAGCAGGTACACGTTGGCAAAGTGATCAGCATATACTGAACCAGACCGTTTAACAGGAAGGGCTTGAAACAACTTGGAGATCTATCTTGACAATTCCGCCACGACGCCGCTTTGCAAAGAGGCAAGGGACGCCATGCTTTCCGCCGCCGAGGTTTCATACGGCAACCCCTCCGCCGTGCACGGCAAGGGGATCGAGGCGAAAACGCTTTTGGAGACCGCGCGGCGGCAGGTGGCGTCTGTGGTCGGCGCGTCGCCCCGGGAGATCCGTTTTTCCCACTCCGGGACGCTGGCGAACAACACGGCGATCTTCGGCGCGGCAGCGGCAAACCGCAGGTCGGGCAACCGGATCGTGACCACCGCCGTGGAGCACCCGAGCGTCGCCCGCTGCATGGACGCGCTGGAACAGCAGGGCTTTGAGGTGATCCGCCTGAAGCCGTCGGACGACGGGCATTTTTCAGTTGAAGACTTATTTTCCGCAGTAAACAAAAACACGATCCTGATCAGCGCCATGCTGGTCAACAACGAGACCGGCGCCGTTAACCCGGTGCGGCAGATCGCCGACGCCGTGCGGCAGGCAGGCGCGCCGGCGCTGATCCACGTGGACGCGATCCAGGGCTTCGGGAAGCTGCCGCTGAAAACCGACGCGCTGAAAGCGGACCTGATGACCTTTTCGGGCCACAAGGTCCACGCGCCGAAGGGCGTGGGGGCGCTGTATATCCGCAAAGGCGTCAAAATCAAAAACTACATCTACGGCGGCGGGCAGGAGGACAATCTTTTCTCCGGCACGGAGCCTGTGCCAGCCATAGCAGGCTTCGGCGCAGCCGCGGCGGCGCTCGGAAATATCGACCGGTCGCTGGAGCGCGCAGAGCGTCTGCGGGAGACGATGATCGAAAACCTTTCGGACGTACCGGGGTTCCGGCTCAACTCCCCTGCCGACGCGCTGCCGTACGTGATCAACCTGTCCGTCACGGGTATTCCCTCGCAGGTCATGATCAACGCCCTGTCCCAGAAGGGGATCTACGTCTCCGCCGGATCCGCCTGCAAAAAGGGGCGCCGCAGCGAGGTGTTGACCGCTATGGGCGTGCCGCCGGCAGTGATCGACAGCGCCATCCGGGTGAGCCTGAGCCGGTTTACGACCGAAGAGGACGTGCTCGGATTCTGCGCCGGGGTACAGGAAGCGGCAGGAAAGCTGCGCCGGAAAAGATAAAGGCAAAAACAGAAAGGATGGCCGTTGCGGCCGAAAAAGCGCATGAAAGAGATCATTTTACTTAAGGACGGCGAGCTGGCGCTGAAGGGGCTCAACCGTTCCACGTTTGAGGATATCCTGATCAAAAACCTGCGGGGACGGCTTTCGTCCCTCGGGGAATTCTCCTTTTTCAAATCCCAGTCCACGATCGTTGCCGAGCCGCTGACGGAGGATATCGACCTGGACGAGGCGGTGCGCCGCATCGGCAAAGTTTTCGGGATCGTCGGCATCTCCCGCGCCGCCGTTTGCGAAAAGGACATCGCCGCCGTGACCGACATGGCGTGGCGGTATCTCGCCGAAGAGCTGCAAAACGCCAAAAGCTTTAAGGTCACGGCAAAACGCGCGGACAAGGCCTTTCCGCTGACCTCCCCCGAGATCTGCGACGAGGTTGGCGGCGCGATCCTGTCGCACTTTCCGAGGCTGAAGGTAGACGTCCATGACCCGGCGGTCACGGTCAGCGTGGAGGTCCGCGACAAAGGCGTATACATCCACGGGGCGCAGAAGCCGGGCGCCGGCGGCATGCCCACCGGTACCGGCGGCAGGGCGTGCCTGCTGATCTCCGGCGGCATCGACTCCCCGGTGGCGGGATATATGCTCGCCAAACGCGGCGTAAAGCTTACCGCCGTGCATTTTGCCTCCCCGCCCTACACCTCGCAGCTTGCGGAGATGAAGGTCCATTCCCTGCTCGGGAAAGTCAGCGAATACGCGGGCCGCGTAAACCTGTTCACGGTGCATTTCACTGCGATCCAGGAGGCGATCCGCGACTATTGCCCGGAAGAAATGTTCACCGTGACCATGCGGCGGCTGATGATGCGGATCGCCTCGCGCATCGCCGAGTGGCAGGGCTGCAGCGCCCTGATCACGGGAGAAAGCCTCGGACAGGTGGCAAGCCAGACCATGCAGGCGCTGCGCTGCACCGACGCCGCGGCGACGCTGCCTGTTTTCCGCCCGTGCATCGGCATGGACAAAAACGAGATCGTGGTCATCTCCCGCCTGATCGACGCGTTCGATATTTCCATTCAGCCCTATGAGGACTGCTGCACCGTTTTCACGCCGCGGCACCCGCGCACCCGCCCGACGCTTGCTTACGCCGAAGAGATCGAGGCGCTGCTGCCGGACGAAGACGCCATGATCGACGAAGCAGTCAAAACTGCGAAACTGTTGGTCATCGAGGCGTACGGAGATAACGCGGAGTAACAAAGAAAAACGTAAAAAAGCAACAAATTCAGAACGGCTGCCGCCGTCAGTAAAAAAACGCATCCCGTTGCCGGGACGCGTTTTTTTGTCTGGTTTAACTTTTTATTCAAGCGTCAGCGTCACGATCGACGTATACGCCTTTTTGCCGGAGGCATCCGTGATCACACACTGGTACTGGCTGCCGTTCAGAGAAGCCTTTGCGGTGACCTGGATCGCGTTTGTGTTATATCCGGGCGTAGAGGAGGTACAGTAGACCCAATCCCCTGTTTTGCTTGAACGGGTCCGCCACGCGTACGTAAGCCCTGTGCCGGTGGCAGTGACCTTGAACGTCACTTTCGCATTTTCCATAGCGGAAACGCTCTGCGGCTGGGAAGTGACCGTCAGCGGGGGGATCGTGACCGTCAGCGTCACGTCACGGCTGTACTTGACGGCGCCGGTGGCGTCCGTGATCACGCACTGGTACTGATAGCCGTTCCGGTAGTCGGAAGCGAGGACCTTCAGGGTGTTGGTATTGTATCCCTCCGTGGCAGAGGTACAGTACACCCAGGTGCCCGAGCTGTTGATACGGTACCGCCACCTGTATGTAAGTCCCGAACCGGTCGCAGTGACTTTGAAGGTCGCCGTGGAGCCTTCGACAGCGGTAACGCTCGTCGGATGGGCGGTGATCGCCATCGGCTGCACGACATTCATCGTCACGTTATAGCTGTACTTGACAGCGCCGGCGGCGTCACGGATCACGCACTGGTACTGGCGGCCGTTCATGTCCAGGGAGGCGGAAACCTTCAGGGTCGCCGTATTAAAGCCTTCTGTTGCGGACGTAAGGTAAGTCCAGCTTGCCGAACTGTTCGCACGGGTCCGCCATGCGTAGGTCAGTCCCGTACCGGAGGCGGTGACCGAGAAGGTCGCCGCAGAGCCCGCGGCTACGGTGACGCTGCTCGGCTGCGAAGTGACCGTCAGCGGCGGCACGACCGTCAATGCCACGTCACGGCTGTACTTGACCGTACCGGCGGCATCACGGATGACACACTGGTACCGATACCCGTTCATGGAAGATTTTGCGGTGATCTTTAAGGTATTCGTATTGTACCCGCTCGTTGAGGAGGTACAGTTCGTCCAACCCGCCGAACTGCTCGTGCGCATACGCCATGCGTAAGTAACACCGACACCGGCAGCCGTGACCTTTAAGGTCGCGGCGGTGTTCTCGGTAACACAGGCGCTCGCAGGCTGAGAAGTAAAGGAAAGCTCTTTGACCGTCAGCGCCACATCGCGGCTGTACTTGACCTTGCCGATCGAATCCCGGACGACGCACTGGTACCGGTACCCGTTCTTGTCCATGGTCGCAGGCACTTTCAAAGTCGCCGTGTTATAGCCCTCTGTTGCGGACGTAAGGTAAGTCCAGCTTGCCGAACTGTTCGCACGGGTCCGCCATGCGTAGGTGACCCCAGAGCCGGTGGCGGAGACCGAGAACGTCGCCTTGCCGTTTGCGGCAGCGGTGGCGCTTGTCGGGTGCGAGGTGATCGTCAGCTGCGGCACGACCGAAAGCATCACATCGTGGCTGTACTTGACCGTACCGCCGCCGTCCTTCATCACGCACTGGTACCGGTAACCGTTCATGGCAAGCCTGGCGGTAACCTTTAAAGTATCCTTATTGTATCCTTCCGTTGCGGACGTAAGGTACGTCCAGTCTGCCGTTTTACTTGTGCGCACCCGCCAGGCATAGGTAATTCCGACGCCGGAGGCCGTGACCTTAAAGGTGGCCGTGGAGTTATCTGAAACGGTGGTGCCTGTCGGCTGCCCGGTAACGGAAAGCGTTTTGACCGACAGCGTCACGTCGTAGCTGTACTTGACAGAACCGACGACGTCCCTGATGACGCACTGGTACTGGTAACCGTTTCTGTAGGAAGCGGCGACGACCTTCAATGTGTCGGTATTATAGCCTTCCGTGGCAGAGGTACAATAGATCCAGCTGTCCGAACTGCTGATGCGGTACCGCCATGCGTAGGTGAGCTCTGAGCCTTCAGCAACGACCTTGAAGGTCGCCACGCTCTGATCGGCTGCGGCCACGCTCTTCGGCTGCACGGTAACCTTCAGCGGAATGATCTCTTTTTTCGGGATCACTTCTGTTTTGGTTTCTTTGCAGACCGTACAGGTAAAGGTCTGCAGACCTTCCGACGTATAGGTCGCAGGCGTGTTGACAACGCCCTTGTCCCATGTGTGCGAATGCGGCGTCCAGTGGGCATAAAGCGTTTTGCTTGCGCTGATCACCGTCGAGGAATACACTCTCGTGCCTCCGGTTGACGACGTATACCAACCGTCAAAGGTATCCCAATCCCGGGTCGGCGTCGGCAGCGAACCGGCGCTTGGATTGCTCCATTTCGCGTACAGCGTAGCGCTTGCATTATTACTGTAGCTGCCGCCGGAGGCATACGACGTACCGCTGCCGTCTGAAGCCGTGTTCCAACCGTTAAACGTGCATGTTACTGTCTTTGATGGGGGAGATACTGTTCCGCCATTGGCGTTGTACGTAAGTTTATACTGTTTTGTAGGCTTTGTTGAGCTTAACGTCAACGTGCTGTCTTCGGTTTTTGTCTGGGAAGACGGCGCACCGCTGCCGCCATTGGCGTTATAGGAAACAGTATAGGTATAAAGCGTCCGCCATACTGCATACAGGGTCGTATTTCCGCTCGGCTTAAACGTACCTCCCGCATTATAGGAGGCGGAAGTAGCAGAAGAAGACGTGCTCCATCCAAGGAATTTATGACCGGTCCAGGTCGGCGCGGTGGTCGGGATCGTTACGGAATTACCCGCCGTTACCGTCTGGGACGAGGGCGCGCCGCTGCCGCCGTTCGCGTTGTAGCTGACGGTGTAACTGACCGTCTGCGGGAACGTGAACACTGTCTGAAAGCTTCCGGTCGAAGAAGAGCTGTAAAGCTTTGCAGCAGCATAATACGTCGTGCCGGCAGTAACCGAATACGTGTATTTGAAATTGCTGTTCGTTCCGCCGTCGTCGTTGTACGTAAGCTGCGAGCCGCTTGCATCAAACAGGTATCCGTAGGTATCATTGGAGCCCGTGCTCTCTACCGTCAGCGTTCCGCTTGCGGACGGCGTCAGCTTGTAATACACACGGCTGCCGGCAGCAGAAATACTTGTCGTAACGGTCGTAGATCCGCTGACCGTGGTCGCCGATTTCCACACCGCGTACAGGGTCGTACTGCTGCCGGGCGTATAGGAACCGCCGGGCAGGTAAGACGCCGAGGACGCGCTGGAGCTTGTCGACCAGCCGAGGAACGTATACGGGAATCTG
>JAFRNP010000006.1 GCA_017430145.1 Clostridia bacterium | reverse complement strand
GATTGCGCAGTAGATTTTTTCGTCAGATTGTACAGATTTGACGCCGTCAACCTGGCGGTTGGCAAGGAAAATCTGTGCAGGATGACGGAATAAAGATCAAGCAAGGCGTGCGCCGCGAATTGTGCGGTGTTGCCTTAAGAGACATTAATACCTGATATACGGATCGGAGGACAGATTTCATGCTTTTAACCTTTTTTCTGGCAATCGTGTTTTGCGCGGCAATTACGCTGATGCTGATTTCGGCTGTGGCGTTTATTCAGAACAAGAAGTTCTTTTCTTCAGCGCCAAAGGAAGCACAGAAGGTCATTCAACCGAGGACTGAGGAACTGTTTTATGGCGCAAGGACGATTGGCTGGGCGCTTATGGGGTTCAGCATTCTCATGATTCTGGGAGTCGGTGTGATCTCGATTTGGGACGGATTCAGAAGCGGGTTTACCTTCTGGCAGTTCTTCCTGCGGTTCGTGCTCATCTTCACCGTTTACAAGCTCTATGACATGGTCTGCTTCGATTACTTTTTGCTGATGAAGTTCAAATTCTTCCAGCACTACTTCCCGGAGGTGGAACCCGTGTTTGAGGGCAGAAAATACGGTTTTAACATCAAGAGCCAGCTGCTGAAACTGCTGGTCATATTCCCGGCTGCATCTGCGCTTGCCGCCTGGATCTGCACGCTGCTCCAATAGAGGGGCATGCCATACCTGTGCAATCTGGACTACGTGATGTTCGGCGCGTTCGGCGTGCCGCTGTTCCGGGAGCACACCTGTTTTGAGGACGGCGACTACTGCGATTTCAAGCTGAAGATCAACGCGCAGCCTATGGTATACTGGCCGCCGGTCTTCACACAAGGCAAAGGATACAAGTAAAAAAACGGGAGGAAAACGGAAATGGCAAGAAAAGATTCGGAAAATCAGAAAAAATCCATGGGCGCGCTGTTCCGCGGCAGGGCGATCTTTAAACCCCTCAATACGGGGCGGATCGACGAGCGCGTCGCCTGCGTACGGGAATGGGTCGCGAACATCTTTTTTTACACGAAAAACGATACGACTGTTATGATCGACGCGGGGTATTACTACGCGCGGCTGGCGGAGAAAATGGCGTGGCTGGATATCGACCCCGCTTCCGTCAAACATATCCTCATCACGCATCAGGATACGGATCACGTCGGCGCGCTGGAAACGGACAGCGAACAGCTTTTCAAAGACGCGACGGTCTATATCGGCGAGATCGAAAACCGCTACCTGACCGGCGAAACGCGCAGAAAGGTCATCCACGGGCTTTACAAACTGCCGATGGTAAAAACAAACAACAAGAAGGTTTTGCTGAAAGACGGGCAGATATTCCATATCGGCGATATCAAAATCGAGTGTCTGTTGGTTCCAGGCCACACCTGGGGCCACATGGTCTACCTGATCGACGACGAATACCTGTTCACCGGCGATACGATCTGGTTCGGTGCGGACGGCGGCTACAGCTTTATCAGTACCCTTGCCGAGGACAACAAGCTGGCGGTGAAATCGCTGGAAACGCTGGAAAATAATCTCCGCGCAAGGGGCAAGCCGCTCAAGATCGTCACCGGTCATACCGGCTGGACGGACGACCTGGACTTTGCGTTCCGTTATCGCACGCAGCTTTGCGAGCCCTTTACAAAGAAATACGCCGACCCCGCCGCGCCGTATGACGGCTACGTGGAGGACGACGATACCGAAGAAAACGCAAGAAACGTACCGCTTTTGAAGGTGAAGGGCACCCGGCCGCCGGATTACAAGAACTGGGTTCCCAAAAACATGGTAAACGGCGCGGCGGCGGGTTCCGCCTGTCTGCTGGGGCTTGCCGCCGTGTGTGCCAGTAAACGCGTGATCCCGAACCGTGCCCTGCGGACGGGCCTTACCTGCGGTCTGCTTGCCGCCGGGGCTGCGGCGGGCGGCGCGGCGCTCTGGCTCGATAAGCTGCATAAAACCTTTGATCACAACGGAAAAACGAAGCTATCCAAAACCATTGTGGAGGGCGTCGCCAAATACGTTACGCTCCCGGATGGCGGGATAGGCCTTGACGTGGGCTGCGGCAGCGGCGCGCTGACCGTTGCCTGCGCGAAACGGAATCCGGGCGCCCAAATGGTGGGCTGTGATATCTGGTCCGGCGCGTACAAGGCCGTGTTTACCAAAGAGCTCTGTGAAAACAACGCGAAAGCGGAGGGAGTGTCGAACGTGCGCTTCGAGGAAGGCAACGCCGTACACCTGCCCTTCGACGATGAGAGCTTCGACGCGGTGACAAGCAATTACGTTTATCACAACATCGCGGGGAAAGATAAACAAGAGTTGCTTCTGGAAAGCCTGCGCGTACTCAAAAGGGGCGGCACGTTTGCGATCCACGATCTGATGAGCAAAAGCCGCTACGGCGATATGGACGCGTTCGTGCAAAAGCTGAGGGATATAGGCTATGCGGACGTTCATCTGATCGACACCACAGACGGTCTGTTTTTAGAACGTAAAAAGGCGGTATGGCTCGATCTCGGCGGCTCCGCGCTGTTCGTGGGCAGAAAGTGAGGGAATAATGGGACTCTTCAAAAATTACGTAAATCAAACAAGAAAACCCGAGGGCTTTCTCGGAAAAATGATGGTGGACGGCATGAACGGCGGCCATGCGAAACTGGCGGACTGGGGCATGTCGCACCTGGAAGGGATCACGCCCGCCGCTATCGTCGAGCTCGGCTGCGGCGGCGGCAGAAACGCTGCGGCGCTTTTGGAACGCTATTCAAAAGCGAAGCTCACGGCGCTGGATTATTCGGAAACGTCCGTAAAAAAGACGAAAGCGACCAACAAAAAGGCGATCGCCGCGGGCCGGTGTACCGTGCAGCGGGAAAACGTGGCTTCGCTTCCGTTCGACGGCGCCGCCTTTGATCTTGCCACGGCGTTTGAAACGGTGTATTTCTGGCCGGGGCTGGAAACCTGCTTTACCGAGGTTTGCAGGGTCCTGAAACCCGGCGGCACGTTCCTGATCTGCAACGAATCCGACGGTACGGACGAAACCTCCCTGAAATTTGAAAAAATCATTGACGGTATGAAGTGCTATACGGCAGAACAGCTCACGTCGGCACTGATGGTCGCGGGGTTTTCTGAGGTCAAAACAGATCACCATCCGTCGAAGCCCTGGATCACCGTGCTGGCAACGAAAGGAAAAATACAACGGCGCGAGGAGACATAGATATCTTTCTATATTTGACTGTCAAGCAAATTATTTTTTTAACTCATAAGTTAGCAAATGCTAACATCAAGAATTAAGAGAAAGGCGGATGAAATAATGAAAGAGAAAAAAACAAAGAAACCGAACGAAGTCTCTGTGCTGATAGGCTACGCCGGGAAGTATAAGGTTCTGACGTTTTTTGGGATGTTCCTTTCAGCTGTCGCAATGGTCATGGGGATGATTCCCTACGTCTGTATCTGGCTGGCGGCAAGGGATCTGATCAGCGTCGCTCCGGACTGGACCGAGGCCACCCAGATCGCAAAATACGGCTGGATGGCGTTCGGCTTTTCCTTCGGCGGTATCATCGTATATTTCGCCGCGCTGATGTGCACGCATCTTTCGGCGTTCCGCACCGCCGCCAATATTCGTAAACTTGGCGTCGCTCACCTGATGAAAACGCCGCTCGGCTTCTTTGACAACAACGCGTCGGGTCTGCTTCGCAACCGTCTTGACGGCGGCTCGGGAGAGACGGAAACGCTGCTCGCACACAATCTCGCAGACATCGTCGGAACGGCGGCGATGTTCATCGCCATAATCGTTTTAATGTTCGTATTCGACTGGCGCATGGGGCTCGCCTGCCTGTTTGCCGCCGTGATATCGGTTCTTGCAATGTTTTCGATGATGGGCGGTAAAAACGCGAAGCTGATGATGGAATATCAGCAGGCGCAGGATGCTATGAGCAAAGCCGGCACGGAATACGTGCGCGGCATCCCCGTCGTCAAGGTCTTTCAGCAGACCGTGTATTCCTTTAAGGCGTTCAAAGCGGCGATAGAGGATTACAGCGCCAAAGCGGAAAGATACACCGGAGGCGTTTGCCGCGTTCCTCAGTCGGTCAACCTAACCGCTACGGAAGGCGTGTTCATCTTCCTCGTTCCCGCGGTGCTTCTGATCGCCCCGTCGGCGCTTTCTGCCGGAAATTTCGCCGGATTCATCACCAACTTCGCTTTCTACGCGGTATTCTCGGCGATCGTTTCCACGGCGCTCGCCCGGATCATGTTCGCGTCAGCCGGTACGATCCTCGCCAAAAACGCGCTTGCCCGTATCAATACAGTCATGAACGCGCCGACGCTTGAAATAACGGATGATCCGCAGACGCCGAAGGACAACGGCGTGGAGTTCAAAGACGTTACGTTTACTTATGACGGCGCTGAACTTCCGGCGCTCGATCATGTTTCGTTCAAGGTCCTGCCCGGTCAGACGGTCGCGCTTGTCGGTCCGTCGGGAGGAGGAAAGACGACGGCGGCAAGTCTGATACCGCGTTTCTGGGACGTTTCATCCGGGCAGATCCTTGTCGGCAGCGTCAACGTGAAGGATATCGATCCGCACGTTCTGATGGATAAGGTCGCGTTCGTGTTCCAGAATACCCGCCTGTTCAAGACCTCGATACTCGAAAACGTCCGCGCCGCGCGTCCGGACGCTTCAAGAGAAGAAGTCCTTTCGGCACTTCACGCCGCGCAGTGCGACGATATTATAGAAAAACTCCCGAACGGGATAGACACTCTGATCGGCTCGGAAGGAACGTATCTGTCGGGCGGCGAACAGCAGCGCGTGGCGCTCGCCCGCGCGATTTTGAAGGACGCGCCGATCATCGTGCTCGATGAGGCAACGGCGTTTGCCGATCCCGAAAACGAGGCGCTGATCCAGAAAGCGCTGAAAACGCTGACAGAGGGGCGTACGGTCGTTATGATCGCGCACAGACTCTCCACCGTCGTCGGCGCGGACAAAATCGTGGTGCTCGATCAGGGACATATCGTTGAAACAGGCACGCACGACGAATTATTAAGCGCCGGCGGGCTGTACGAGCGCATGTGGAAAGAATACAATCAGGCAGTCCAATGGAAGATCGCGTCGGTAAAGGAGGGCGTTTGAAATGATGGGAAGGAAGCTTCAAAAGAAATACGCGCTGACCGATAAGGGCTTAAGAAACACGAGAGTCGGCGCCGCGTGGACGGTCGTCGTCAACCTGATCATGATGGCGGGGATGGGCATTTTGTATTTTTTGATGCAAAAATACATGGACACGTTGACGGACAGCGCCGCCCTTCCCAACGCGTGGATCTTCATCGGACTGGTCGCCGCATTCGTCGTTTTGTCCTTTGTTACACATTTGCAGCAATATCATAATACTTACGGGCTGGTTTACAGAGAAATCAAGGATACCAGGATCTCTCTCGCGGAGCGGCTGCGCCGTCTGCCCCTCGGCTATTTCGGAAAGCGCGATCTTGCCGATCTGACGGAAACGATCATGGGCGACGTCAACCGTTTGGAGCACGTCTGGTCGCACTGCCTCGGCTATCTTTACGGCGCGTATATCTCCACGGCGATCATCGCCGTGATGCTGTTCATTTACGACTGGCGTATGGCGTTGGCCTGTCTGTGGGGCGTTCCTGTCGCGTTCATCCTGCTTTTCGGAAGCAGGAAGCTGCAGAAGCGCGCTTCCGTAAAACTGAAATCCGAAGCTGTGGCGGTATCCGACAATATTCAGGAATCGCTTGAGAACATCCGCGAGATCAGAGCGACCAACCGCGAAAAAGAGTATCTTGACCGCCTGAACAAGAAGATCGACCGTGTTGAGAAAACAATGAGAAGCGGAGAGCTGACGATCGGTCTGTTCGTCAACGGCGCTTCGGTCATCATGCGTCTCGGCGCAGCAACGACGATCCTCACCGGCGCGGCGCTCATCCTGTCCGGAAAGATCGACTTTATGCTGATGTTCATGTTCCTCATGGTCATCACCCGTATCTACGCTCCGTTCGACCAGTCGCTCGCACTGATCGCTGAGATGTTCGTTTCTCAGGTTTCCGCAAGCCGTCTCAATGAAATCTACGACACGCCGACGGCGGAAGGCGCGGAAACGTTCAAACCCGACGGACACGACATCACGTTTGAAAACGTCAGCTTCGCCTACGACGATCACGAGGTGCTCCGCGGCGTCAGTTTCACCGCCAAAGAGGGCGAAGTCACGGCGCTCGTAGGTCCCTCCGGCTCCGGAAAGAGCACCTGCGCACGTCTTGCGGCGCGGTTGTGGGATATAAACGGCGGAAAGATAAAAGTCGGCGGCGTGGATATCTCCACCGTCGATCCCGAAGTGCTGCTCACCGATTATTCCATGGTATTTCAGGACGTCGTTCTGTTTGACGATACGGTCATGGAAAACATCCGCCTCGGCAGGCACGGCGCGACTGACGAGGAAGTTCTCGCAGCGGCAAAGGCGGCGAACTGCGACGAATTCGTATCCCGTCTTCCCGAAGGATACGCGACGCCGATCGGTGAAAACGGCGCAAAGCTTTCGGGCGGCGAACGTCAGCGTATCTCCATCGCCCGCGCGCTCTTAAAGGACGCGCCGATCGTACTTCTTGATGAGGCGACCGCTTCGCTTGACGTGGAAAACGAAACGAAGGTGCAGGGCGCGCTTTCACATCTGCTCGCCGGTAAAACGGTCCTCGTTATCGCGCACCGGATGCGCACCGTGGAGGCGGCGGATAAGATCGTGGTTCTGAAGGACGGAGTCGTAGCGGAAAAAGGAAGCCCGGCGGAGCTTCTTGCAAAAGAAGACGGCATATTCCGCCGCATGGCGCAGCTTCAAAACGCCAGCGCCGCGTGGAGTATCTGATGATGATCGTTTTACAATTGTTTTTGTTCTGCGGCATATTTACGTTCATGGTAAAACTGGGCGTAGGGAACAACGCAATGCTTTTTCATGATCGCTTCTCCTTTTGTTTTGTTGAGGGTATAATAACGGATGTAATTACTGCTCCACCAATTAATACTTGAAGATTTCTGCTTGTCTAAACGCCGCAATACGGCGTCAGAAATCCTCGACAGGCGACAGCCTGTCTTGCGGTTTCTTCCTTGTCTTGCGACGTTTATCCGGCGCATAAATAATTCACGATTAAATTGGTGGAGCAGTAAAACGGAGTGAAAAACTATTTATACAGAAAGCGTTTCCAGCCCGACTGACGCCCGCAGGATCAATCGGGCGTCGGCAGACGTGATCTGCCCGTCGCGGTCCACGTCGCAGGCCAGCGCCTCGCGGCTGCCGGTGGCATAGGTCTCCAATCCCACCGAAGCCCGCAGCGCCAGACGGGCGTCTGCCGCCGTCACTTCGCCGTCTCCGTCCACGTCGCCGGGAACCACGGTTGTTTCACCTGTGCCGGGCTGCGTGGGCTGCTCGCCGTTACCGGGGAAGGAGGGTTGCTCGCCGTTACCGGGGAAGGAGGGTTGCTCGCCGTTACCGGGGAACCCGCCCTGTCCGCCGGGGCCCATATTGCCGCCGCCGTTGGAGGTTCCTGCCGTGGCGGTCGTGCTGCCGTTCAGCGTATAGCTTCCGCCCGAAGTCAGCGCGGGACTTGCGAACACCACGTAGCTGGCATCCCGCGGCGCGGCAGACTGCGAGGTATACACGGTATTGCCGGATGCGTCGGTAATCGTGGCTTTTCCGTCTGCTGTCAGAATGGCGGTACCGCCTGCGCCCATGCCGCCCATGTTTCCAAAACCGCCCTTGCCGCCGAAGCCTCCCATGCCGCCGTTGCCGCCGAAGGTCACGTAGGTTCCGGAATAGCTCTGCTGCATCATGGCATGGCCGACAGCCAGCACCGTGGCGCCGCCGAAGGTGCAGCCCATTTCAGTATCGATCGGGTCGCCGTCGCCCTGGCTCGGCGCATAGACCTCCAGTGTACCGCCCGCGAGATTCACGCTGCCGTTGGAATCCAGCGCGTCTCCGTTCGTGACGTTCACGTACACGTAGCCGCCGTACTGGTTGTAGCTGAAGTCCGCGCTGCGGTCGGCGATATCGCCGTTGGCGGCGTTGATGCCGTCGTCGGTGGCAGTCACGTACACGTTCCCGCTGTACACGTTGACCACGGAGCCTTCGATGCCCTCGATCGCTTTCGTCACGTTGATGGTGGGGCCGTCCGTCCCTGCCGCGCCGATGTTCAGGGTATAGTCGCATTTGATACCGTCGTCGTTGGCGGATACCGTTATATTGCCCGAAAGAATATCCAGCGCCTTTTCGGACTTGATGGCGTCGCCGTCATAGGAAGTCGCATCCTCGGGGTCTTTATAGCTGTGTTTGATACTGACGTTGAGCGTGACGTCTTCAATAGTAAGAGAGGCGGTAGAAAGGAGCGTATCGGTGTAATTGCCGTCCGCGTCTTCCTCATACAGGTCGGCCCCGCCCTTCACGCCGTTTTTGCCGTAGGCGTTCACGTTGATCGTGCCCGTGCCGCAGATGGTCACGTTGGAGCCGTCTTTGCACTTGATGACCGCGTTTTCAATATCCGGATAAAGCGTTTCGTCGGTATAGATATCGTCGTTGTTGTATTGATCGTCGGCGAGATTATTGACGGAACCCGCGGCTGCCACGATGGTCACGCCGCTGCCTTTGTTGCAGGTGATGGGCGCCGTCGCGTGGGCGGTGAGCGTCAGACCGTCAAGGATCAGGGTCACGCCCGTGACGCCTTTTTTGACCACGATGGAACCGTTCGCGCAGGAGCCGGTGAAGGTGTAGGTTCCGGCCTCGTTGATTTTTACCGCGGTACCGTTGATCGTTACGCCCGCGGCGCTGCCGCTTGTCAGCGTCGCCGCGCTGTCGGTGAAGGTGATCACCGGGTCAGACGTATCGGTTTCTCCGGCAGCGGCAACCGTGATCGTTACCGCCACGTCGCCAGTGACCTTTGTCAGACGGTAAGCATTTTCGGCTACGGTTTTCAGATTCTTGTAATTCCCGGTCGCCGTGACCGTCGCCGTACAGCCCTCCGCAGGAACCACGACGAAATTGATCTGGCCGTCGCCGGTGGTATCAATCTCCCCTGTGTCGCTGCTGCGCGCAACCGCACTGCTGACGTTCGTTTCGTCGGGCGTCGTCAGGTCCTGGGTGAAGTAGACGTTGACCGTCGCGTCGCCGCCCTCGACGGTGAAGGACGCCGTGTAACCGTCCGCCGCGAACGCCGGAGATACCAGCGTAAAGAGCATGGCAAGCCCGATGACAACGGATAGGAATTTGGTGTAATTGGATGTTCGTTTCATGATCATTGCCTCCTTGATGAATTTAGGAATGGACGTCGGAGTTTTCCTCTTTCCGTACTCTATTATCTCCGTAAAGATTGAAGAAAGATTGAAGAATTCAATGATTAGAAAACAGAGACCCCCATACGGTGAAAACGGTTGTACGGGGGCCTCTGTTATGAATTCAGTTGTTTATTGAACAGTTCCGCAAGCGTATCTTCATGCGCTTCCAATACCTTCAGCACGTATTGATCCCAGTGGCGCGCATCGGCGCTGCTGCTGCCGAAGACGTAATCTTCCTGTCCGTAATCCATCACGTCGAAGCCGGGCATTGCCTTTGCCGCGCCGGAGGTCCTGTATGCCGCAGCGCCCGCAAGCGTCATGCCGACGCCGTTTGTACCGTCGAAGCTGACCCAACCGGAAAGATCCGTACCGGAAGGCTCCGTGCCGTCTCCGTTGGAGGTCTGGCCGCTTGCGGCAGCCTTCGTGATCTTGACTGCCCCGTCCACGTATTCACCGTACATGGTATCCACATAGAGTGACAGGGAGTCGCCGAAGATCTCAGACGGTACATGGCCACCGTTCCACTGCCATTCGATCTCCGCGTCGGTTCCGGCATTCAGCCAGGCGATCTGCAGGTTCAGGGAGTTCATCATGGAGATGTCGCCCTCGGAAGCGCCCATCAGGATCCTCGTCCATGTTGGATTGTCGGTTCCTTCCGCGCCGATATAATTCAGCGGGTTATAGAGATCGACAATATTGTTTCCGTATTCGTCACCGGCCTGAATCTCGGCAATATCCGCCTGATAGGCAGCCAGCATCTCTGCAAAGGAAGCATAGTTCGCGGAATCGGTTTTACTGGAAGCGGACTGTGTGCTTCCGGAATCCGGCGTTCCGACTTCTTCGGTACCGCCGCCGTTCATATCGGGAGGACTGCCTGCACTGTCGCCACTCATATCGGGAGGACCGCCTGCACTGTCACCACTCATATCGGGAGGACCGCCTGCGGAATCACCGCCGGGGCCGCCTTCCATACCGCCGGAGCTGCTGCCGGTGCTGCCCTTGACATACCAGCCGTTGATGAAAGCTTGCGCACGGTCCGCGTCAGTCATCGCGGCAACTTCGCTGTCAGAAAGAGCTGTGCCGTCGCTGTTAAACCAGGTCCAGTCTTCCGCGTAAGCAAGCCTGTCAATATAATCCTGCAAGCTCTGCTCAAACTCCGCGAGATACAGATCAAGGTAAGTTCCGTAATATCCGTTGGTATCCGTATGCCCGGTTTCATCATATTCGATGGTAAGAGCGACCGTATCCGAGACGTCGCCGTCGCCGTTCAGATCGAAGCCGACCTTTGACTCATCAACGGACAGGTTCTGTGCGTTGATATACTCCATATACTCTGCCGCCAGATACTCTGCGAGCTGTTTCTGGAAATCTGTATTGAAGCTGTAGTCCGGATTCAGATAATACTCGAAAGCCAGCGTCATGTCCGCTTCGGCAAGGGAGGTGATGGCGCTGTAGGCCATGCAGCCCCAAAGACCGTCGGAGAGTTCCACTTCACTTCCGTTCACCGTGACCGTGGTGCTGTAGCTGCCGTCAGAGTTCTTATAGACGCCGACCGCTCCCTGGGAGATCTCATAATCATAGAAGTCCGGATTGTTGGAGGTAGCTGCAAGCATTGTGGCATGCGCGCCGCCGCCGGAGCCGCCGGTGGAGACGAAATAGTCCACGCTGCCGGGGAGATTGCCGAGCAGAATGTTGAACTTCACGAAGTGAACAGCATTCTTCTGATCCACCAGGCAGGACGGGGCGTCGCCGGTATAGGTGCCGTCAGACAGCGTGCTCTGCTTGCCGCGGTTGCCGCAGGCGATATTGATATAGCCTTCTTTGGCATAGGTCGTTCCCGCCGTCTGATTCGATTGTGCGGAGTAGCCAGCCGCGCCGGTATTGATGATGACCGGTGCCGTTGCCGCCGTATAGATCTGGCCGTTCGTGCTGGTCACTGTCGCGTCATAATCGATAACAAGATTGCCGGAAGCTGTTCCGTCGGTCACATCTGCCGAACCGTCTCCGTCGGTATCCACGCCCTTCACATACGCGCCCGGCACGCAGACGGAAACGCCCTGATAATCGGGAAGCTCCGCATTGGCGACGGCTGTCACAACCGCCATCGTCCAGGCGTCGGCGTTTTCGGAATACGTCCATTCCGGTTGTATGTTCGCGAGATTCAGCGCCGTCTCGATAACGGTCTTATCCGCGCTGTCTGAAGCGCTGCCGGAAATTCCCTGGTTTGTTTCTGTGATCTGAGAACCGTCGGTTCCGTCAGAATTTGTTCCGCAGGCGGCAAATCCCAATACAAGGATCAGCGCCGTCAATAATGCGATTGCTTTTTCATGGTCCCTCGCTCCTGTTTCTGATGGATTTTGTCAATAAAAACCTCGTCCGGTTGATGACGTCTGCATCATAACGGACGAGGATTGAAGAAAGATTGAAGAAATTTAAGGCAACACCGCATAATTCCGGTGTGCGGATTGCGCAGTAGATTTTTTCGTCAGATTGTACAGATTTGACGCCGTCAACCTGGCGGTTGGCAAGGATAATCTGTGCAGGATGACGGAATAAAGATCAAGCAAGGCGTGCGCCGCGAATTGTGCGGTGTTGCCTTAAGTTTTTTCGGTTTTTTTGACGGGGAGCGTGACCGTAAAGACCGCGCGCGGTTTACGGTATTCCGCTTGGATCTGTCCCCCGTGCGCCTCGACGACCGCCTGCGCGATGGAAAGGCCCAGACCGTAATGCGAATCCGTTTCGCCTCTTGCTTCGTCGGTTCGGTAAAAACGGTCAAAAAGATGCGAAAGCTGATCCGCGTTCATCTCTTCGGCGTCGTTGGAGACGGTGAGCGCCGCCGTGTGCCGTTCCCTGTGCAGAGAAAGGGCGATCACGTCGCCGGTTCCGTGAGACAGGGCATTGTCAAGCAGGATGGAAACGAGCTGCCTGAGCTGATTCGGATTGCCATCCACGGTAATCCCCGGTTCGATTTCGGAATCGATCCTTACGTCTTTTTCAAACGCAACGCTTTCAAACGGAAGCGCTTCGCCGTCCACCAGCTTGGAAAGATCAACCGGCTCCTTCGGCATTTGTCCGTTTTCTGCTTTGGAAAGCACGAGCAGCTGCCTGACGAGATCCGACATCCGTTCGTTTTCATAGTCGATATTGGAAAGCCATTCGTTCTCGCCGATCTGCCGTTTCAGCAGCTCGCTGTTGGCGGAAATCACCGCGATGGGCGTTTTCAATTCGTGGCCGGCGTCGGAAATAAAGCGTTTTTGCCTTTGGTCATTCTCCTCCAGCGGGCGGACGATGCGCCGGGCGATAAAGACCGACAAAACGAACAGAACGATCATGGCGGCTGAGCCGATCGCCAGCATCTCCCTGAACAGGACCTGCTGACTGTCGTCGCCGATCGTGCTGTCGATCATGGCGACCAGCGTATAGTCTCCGCAGTCGGAAATAAGATAACGGATATTCCCTTTCGATCCGCTCTGCTTTCCGCTGTGAACGGCGTATTCGGCGATCGCGAGCAGCGATTCTTCGCTTTGCAGCGCGTCGTTCCCGTTTTGTACCGCAAGCACCTCGCCGTCCGTCCCGTAGGAGACCGAATAAAAGGTGGAGAGACGGAACCGCGGTTCGTCCCGGTTCGGCGCTATCCCGTCGGGAGGCTCCGGCGGCAGATCGTCCGGTTGACCGATCGGACCGGAATCGGGTCTTCCCTGATCCTCCGGGCGCTCCGCCTGCCCGTCGATACTGTATCTCTCCACATATGTTTCCAGCATTTCCTCGTCGGTGCGCCGCATGGCTGCCCGATTGGACAGATAGATCGTCGTCAGCGTAACCGTCAGCAGCGCCAGCAGGGAGAGCACGACGGTGAAAATGATTTTCCTTCTTGTTTTACGAAACATCACGGCACCTCAGTTCATAACCGATCCCGCGCAGCGCCTTGATCTCGCATTTCGATCCCACAAACGCAAGCTTTTTCCGCGCGAAGGACATATATACTTCCACGTTGTTATATTCGGAATCGCTTTCGTAGCCCCATATTTTGAGCGCGATCTGCTCACGGGTGAGCACCTGCCCCTGATTGGCAATCAGGTATTCCAGAATGCGGAGCTCCTTTTCCCCGAGCCGGACGCTCTGTCCGTCAGCGCATTTCAGCACGGCGTTTTTTACGTCGAGCGTCAGGTCCTCATACGTCAGGCTGCCGTCGTTCGTGGGTATGCCGCGTCTGCCGAGCGCCCGGAGCCGGGCCAGCAGCTCCCTTGTCATAAAGGGTTTCGTCAGATAATCGTCGGCGCCGCTGTCCAGCCCCTCCACCTTGTCGTCCCGCTCGCTTTTGGCAGTCAGCATCAGAATCGGCGTACGTACGCCGGCGGCACGGGCCTTT
>JAFRNP010000005.1 GCA_017430145.1 Clostridia bacterium | reverse complement strand
CCGCTCCGATTTTTCTTGACTTTTTGCGCAAAATATGATAGAATAAATAAAATCAATTGACGCGTCAAACGGGGTTTTCAACGCGTCGGGAAGGGGGCTGCCATGGGCAACAAAATGAAACTGATCTTACTCAATACGTTGATCGTCGCCGGTGCCGTAGTCACCTATTCGCCGGGGCTTCTGGCGCTGTACCCGACGAACCCGAGCATCCTTCTGGCAGGTACGTCGATCCTGCTGGGGCTTGGCTTCGGCGCGGGGCTCATCGGCGGCAACTACATGCTGCTCAAGGGGCCCGAAAAGGTCGAACATGTCAAACAACTGACCTCTCCGCAGATCGAAAGCATCCTTCGGGAGTACTACCATTCCACCTATTTCGGCACGCTTGCCCGCACCACCGTGGACCAGCTCCACCGGATCGAGACCAGTACCGAACGGGCGGTGGCCGCGGTCAAGAACCGGTTCGACGAAGGCAGCATGAGCGCCAACCGGTATCTCACCATCGTGGAGGCCGCAGGCGCCACGGCGATGGACAACGTAAAGACCGCCGCCATGCGGATCCAGATGTTCGACGACAACGAATTCAAGCGGCTGAAGAATTACAAAAATGACAACATCCCGGACGATATCCAGGAACAGCAGCTTGCCCTGTATGAAAAAAACATTGCGCAGGTCAAGGGGATCATCGCCGCGAATGAAAAACTGATTTTAAAAATGGACACCCTGACGCTGGATATCTCCGACGTGACCGCAGATACAGAGGAACAGTCGGACGCGCTGCTGCAGGAGATCACGGAGCTGACGGAAGAGCTGCAGTATTACAAGTGACCCCATCGCCACCCAATCGATACGATCCATGAAATGCCGGCGTCCCGTCGGCATTTCCCAAAGAACAGGAGGTAGCAGGATGAAAAAGAAAGGTGCGCTTATCGTTATTATCGTTCTGGTCGTCGCCGTCGTGTTCGGCGGCCTGTATCTGACCCGTAACCTCGGCAAGAGCAAAAAGGCCGTCACCACCGAGGACGCGATGAACAAACTGACAAAGCTTGTGGACCGGATCGAACCCATTGAGGGCACGCCCGTCAAGGGCACGCTGGAATATACGGACGACGACTCCACGTTCCAGGAGCTGCCGGAGCTTACCGACGACTCCATCGCCGTGGGCGAGTCCACCGCACTGTTCGCGGAGATCTTCTCCTCGTCCGAAAAGACCGGCAGCGGTACCGACGGTTACCTGCGCGAGATGGTCAGCGCTTTTAATAAAAGCGGCGCCGAAGTGGGCGGCCAGCCCGTCTCCATCCGGCTGCGCACCGTCGCGTCCGGCCAGCAGGTGGATTACGTCGCGTCCGGCAAATACGTGCCCGACGCCGTTTCGCCTTCCGCCGATTTCTCCGTTAAAATGCTGAACACGAAGGGCGTCGCCACCGAGAACATTTCCGATTCGCTGGTCACGAACTACGCGGGGCTCGTCGTCTCCAAATCCACGTATTCGACCCTTGTGGAGGAATACGGCGAAGCCAGCGCCCAGACCCTTGCCAAAGCGACGGCCGAGGGCAAGATCATCACCGGCTACACCAACCCCTTCACCAGCGCCACGGGGCTCAACTTCCTGATCACGCTGTTAGACAGCTATTCCTCGGGCAACATCAGCTCCGAAAAGGCGGTGCAGGGCTTTACCGAGTTCCAGCAGAACGTCCCCTTCGTCGCCATGACCACGGGGCAGATGCGCAAAGCCGCCGAGCGCAACACCTTCGGCGCCTTCGTGCTGGAATACCAGACCTTCGTCAACGACCAGACGCTGACGAAAAACTACCGGTTTATCCCCTTCGGCTACCGGCACAATAACCCGCTTGCCATGATCTCCTCCACCACGGCGGACAAGCAGGAGATCCTGCGGCAGTTCGTCGCCTACTGCGACGCAAACGGCGCAGAGCTGGCCAAAAAGGACGGCTTCAACCTGATGCCGGACGGCTATACCGAAATGCGCACCGACTACAGCGGCGAGGAGCTGATCGCGGCGCAGGCGCTTTACAAGGAGAACAAAGACTCCGCCCCCATCGTGTGCGTTTTCGTCGCGGACATTTCGGGCAGCATGGTCGGCGAGCCGATCAACACGCTCAAATCCTCCCTTGTGAACTCCATGCAGTATATCAACCCCGAAAACTATATCGGCCTCGTGACCTACAACGATTCCGTGACGGTCAATCTTCCCATTGAAAAATTTGACTTTACGCAGCAGTCGCTGTTCAAAGGCACGGTGGAATCCCTTTCCACCAACGGCGCCACGGCGACCTTTGACGCCGTGTGCGTCGCCATGAAGCTGATCGAAGAGAAGCTGGCGGAGGTGCCCGAAGCCAAACCCATGCTGTTCGTTCTGTCCGACGGCGAGACCAACCGCGGCAACGACCTGTCCGATATCACGGATATCGTGCAGGGGCTGCAGATCCCGATCTACACCATCGGGTACAACGCCAATATCGACGCGCTGCAGAAGATCTCCGATATCAACGAAGGCATCTGCATCAACGCCAGCACCGACAACATTACCTATCAGTTAAAACAGCTCTTTAACGCCAACATGTAAGAGCTTTTGCCGATAACGAAAGGAGAACCCACAATGGCATTCAGTTTGGAATTACCCTCCCAGGAAGAGATCCGCGCGGCAGTCGTCAAGGAGACCGAGCCCCCTGTGGAAGTCAAGGAGCAGATCCCCGCGCTCGTCGCGAAGAACGCCGAGACCTTTTTGCAGGTCGACCCCAATTCCATGCCCTCCCGCAGAGAATGCGTACAGGCGGTGGAGGCGTTCGGCCTTGACGCCCTGAAAAAAAGCGAGAGCAAAAACGCCATTCTGCAAAAACGCATGTACCAGTTCACGGAAGCCGGCGGCGAAAGCGGTGAGGTCTCGAAGGGCCTTGCGGACCTGACCCTCAAAATGAAGGATCTGGACCCTTCCAAGGCGGATTTTCTCAAATCCGGAAAGATCGGCAAGCTCTTCAATCCCGTTCGCCGGTATTTTGAACGTTTCAAGACGGCGGACGAGGAGATCGCCACCATTATCGGCACCCTTGACAAGGGCAAAAAGACCCTTGCAAACGACAATACGACGCTGGAGATCGAACAGGGCGCCATGCGGCAGCTCACCTTACAGCTTACACAGAACATCGAGATCGGCACGCAGATGGACGCGTACCTTGAAAACGAGATCCAGAACCTGCTTGCCTCCGACGGCGACCCCGATAAGATCAAGTTTTTGCAGGAGGAGGTCCTTTACCCGCTGCGCCAGCGGATCCAGGACTTCCAGCAGCTTCTGGTGGTCAACCAGCAGGGCATCGTCGCCATGGAGATCATCCGCCGCAACAACAAGGAGCTGATCCGCAGCGTGGACCGCGCACGGCTCGTAACGGTATCCGCCCTTCGCACCGCCGTCACGGTGGCAGGGGCGCTCTACGACCAGAAGATCGTACTGCAAAAGGTCTCCGCCTTAAACGCGGAAACCAACCGCATGATCGAAGCGACCTCTTCGATGCTCAAGGAACAGGGCACCGAGATCCACCGGCAGGCGGAGGAGGCCAACCTCTCCCCCGACACGCTGATCAATGCCTTTACGGACGCTTTGGACGCGCTGGAAGAGATCAGCACCTACAAGCAGGCGGCGCTGCCCCGGCTCAAGGACAGCATCGAGCAGTTCCGCCAGATCGCCGACGAAGGCGAACGGCATATCAAACGACTGGAAGAAGGAACCGTTTGATTTTCAACCGTCCACCCCACAGGTTTTTTTCATCTTCAGACAGGACGCAGGTCCTGTCTTTTTTTTCCGAAATTCACCGTTTATACATGGTTTAACGGGCATTTATGCATCAGACCGCCTTTTGCGCCCATTTATCTGTTGCGATCCCTTTTCTGTTATGGTAGAATAATAAAAAAAGCACGGGAGGCGGCGAAAATGAAAAACAACCGGCGGCTTGCGCTGTATGCGTTCGGACACTTCCTGATCGATTTTTCCTGCGCCTTTCTCCTGTACCGTTTCGCGTTTGACGCGCCCGGGCGCAGCGAAATACTGCTGGTCTATAATTTCTGCGCGTTTGCGCTGCAGATGCCCTTCGGCCTTCTGGCGGACAGGTTCGGCCGCTGCCGCGTCTTCGCCGCGCTCGGGTGCGCCTTTACTGCCGCGGCATGGCTCTTCCGGTGGGCGCCCCTGCCGCTGAGTGTGTCGGCAGGCATAGGCAACGCGCTGTATCACATCGGCGGCGGCCTGGACACACTGGAGCAAAGCGGCAACAGAGCGGGCAGGCTCGGCATTTTCGTCTCGCCGGGGGCCTTCGGGTTGTTTTTGGGCGCGATACTCGGGAAAGGGGACTTCCCCGCCATCACGGTCCCCCTGCTGCTTCTCGGATGCGCCGTCGCGCTGCTTAAGTTCTGCGGCGTGACGGAACCGGCGCGGCTGCCGTCGCTGCAAATAAAAGCCGACGGACTGCTTTTAGGCATATCGTTTTTTCTTGTCGTTTGCCTGCGCTCCTGGACCGGTTTTTTGCTCCGTTTCGATTGGAAAAGCGGCGTCTGGGCGTGGATATTCGTTCTTTGCGTGGTGCTGGGCAAAACCGTCGGCGGCCTGCTGTATGACCGCTTCGGCGCACGGATCACCGTTACGGCCTCTCTTTGCGCCGCCGCTGTGTTATTCCTGTTTTCCGACGATCCCCTTGCAGGCTCAGCAGCCGTACTCTGCTTCAATATGACCATGCCTGTCACGCTGCGCTGGGCGGCGGATCTTTTCCCGCACGCAAAGGGATTCTCCTTCGGGCTGCTGACGTTCGCGCTGTTTTTGGGCTTTCTGCCGGCGTATTTCGGGCTGGCTGTTTCCGTAAGCGGTGCGCTCTATGCGGTTTTGAGCATCGTAACGCTGGCGCTAATGGTCCCCGGATTCAGAAAGGCGGGTGCTTTATCCGAATGACGTATTCCGAAAGGATCCTGCTGATGTTTGGTGTCTCTCTGGCGCTGACGCTGCTGATCGAAACGGGGCTTGCGATTCTCTTCAAAAAACGCGGCAGACAGCTTTTGTTTGTTGTGCTGGCGAACGTGTTTACCAACCCCGCGGCAGTGCTGATCACCCACTACGGCGGCCATACCGCGTTTTTTGTGGGCGCAGAGATATTCGCCGTGCTTGCGGAGTGGCTGATCTACAAATTCAGCGGCGAGGATTTCCGCAGGCCGCTTTTATTCTCTTTTTTACTCAATCTGATATCCTGCAGTTTCGGGATATTGCTGACGTTTCTCACAGATCGTTAAAAAACAAATAGTCTCAGAAAGGATGATATTTATGTTAAAGAAAAGTCTGACATTCGGTTTCACGCTGTTGCTGCTGTTTGCAATTCTCTGTCCCGCTTTTGCCGACGTCGTGTGGGAACCAACGGACGATTTTTATTCTGCGCATCGAGACGAATGCACCACTGTTGACGATAAATACCACGCGCTCTCGACACTCAAGGTATACAAGTCGCCGGAGGACGACACCGTTGTAGAAACCATAGAAGAGGGGGCAGATTTCTATACCTGCGTCGTCTGGAAAAACAACTGGCGCCTTCTCAGTGACGAATCCGGCTGGATCATACCGCAAAACTGTCAACACTACTATAATATCGGTAATTTCTATGAAGACCACGCCGGGGAATTCACCGATGCGCCGGCAGACGAAATCGTTTCGATGGAAGAGGGACTGGTCCTCTGGACCTTTCCGGGTTCCGATCATCACTTTGCGCTCCTCAGCGGAAATGTTGAGCTCGCAGAACAAATGGGAGAAAAGGACATCAAAATCGATAAGCATTGGACTGACAGCAAAGGACGCGTCTGGGGGCGTACCGGCTGGCTTTATCAGCTTGGAGACGAGAACTGGATCTGCCTGAACGACCGCTACAATGAAAACCTGCCCATAACAGCGCCTGAATTTTCCGGCACGATCCCCGGTGAGACTGCGACGCCCGCAGAAACCACCGAACCCGCAACGCAAACGACCGAAAAAGAAACCACACGCAGCCGCATCCTCCTGCCGATCGTGCTCGTTGTGTGCGTGATGCTTGTGACCGGCGTCATCATCGTCTTACTGAGCCTTAAGAATAAGCGGAAGAAAAACGCCGCCCCCATTACAGCCCCCGGAACGGCAGACTACCCGCAGTACACGGAAGACAGTTATTCGGAAGAAAGCATTGGATGGCACGACCCACAATAATCCGTCTTTACGTCTGAAAAATCAAATGACGAAAATGGAAAACGATCCATACTACGGATGCAATACGTTTGCTTTCCGCTCTGTCTTATAAATGAACCGTACCAAACAGAAAGGAGCTCATCTCTCATGAAAAAAAGTTTTTCCCTCATTTTCGCTCTGTTCCTGTTATGCGCCTTCCTAACCCCCGTCTATGCCGATTTGGTCTGGACAGATGAGAACGGTGTGGAGCATTACGACAGCGCCGAAGACTACTACGACTACTACGCCGAGACCGAGACCGAGTATGAACCAGACGCAGACGAAGCCGCTGTGTCTGTTGAACCCGCAACGAAAACGAACATAGAAGAAAGCATACGCAGACACAACCTCCTGACGATCGCTCTCGTTGTGTGCGTCATGCTGGTCACAGGCGTGATCATCATTGTCCTGAGCCGCAAAAACAAGCGCGCAAAAGCGGCGGGCAGCGCTCCTGCAACGGTCAGCATTCCCGACGGCACAGAAGCCCCGACCGGGCAGGACAGCAGCTTCCCGGATCCGACAAAAGAATAACACGGCGCGGGATCCATGCGGATCCCGCGAACAAACCGTAAAAGGACCGGCAGTTCCCACAGAAGAGAGACTGCCGGTCCTTTATTTATGATAGTAAAAAAATCACGCCGTCCGGGCTTTATGCCGGGCGTTTTTCATTGCGCTTTCGTCTCGCAGTATACGCACCTGTATACCCTTTCCGCCGGGTCTGTGAGCCGGAAGATCTGCGGCAGCTCCTGCTCGGTGGTCACGATGCAGCGTGGGTTTTTGCAGCGCAGAACGCCCTTTAAGGTATCGGGCAGGCGGATGCTCTTTTTCTCCGCCAGTTCCCCGTTTTTGATGATGTTCACCGTGGCGCCGGGATCCACGAAACCGATCACGTCCAGGTCGATCGGGATATCCGCGTCGATCTTTATGATGTCCTTGCGCCCCATTTTGCGGCTGGTCACGTTTTTCATCAGCGCCACCGTCACGTCCATCCGGTCGAGCTTCAACAGCTCAAACAGGCGCATGCCGGAACCTGCCGTGATGTGGTCGATCACCACGCCGTTGAGAATGGAATCTACCGTCATAGCGTACCCGCCTCCTTTAATAGCTTTAATATGAGCGCCATGCGCATGTATTTGCCGTTTGAGACCTGTTTGAAATAGCAGGCGCGCGGGTCGTTGTCGATCGCAACGCTGATCTCATTCACGCGCGGCAGCGGATGCATGACCGAAAGGTCAGGCCCGGCGTTTTTCAGCTTATCCGGCGTTAAAATATAGCTGTCCTTGAGCCGCAGGTAATCCTCTTCGTTAAAGAACCGCTCCCGCTGCACACGGGTCATGTACAGAATATCAAGCCCGGGCAGCGCATCCTCGAGATCCTCCGTCTGAACATAAGGGATCTCTTTTTTTTGCAGCACGTCCTTTTTGATGTAGCTGGGAAGCTTCAGTTCTTCTGGGGAGATCAGTACGAATCTGACGCCCGGATAACGCGACAGCGCGCTGATAAAGGAGTGCACCGTCCTGCCGAACTTCAGGTCCCCGCAGAACCCCACGGTCAGATCGCCGAAACGCCCTTTTTCACGGCGTACGGTCAAAAGGTCCGCCAGCGTCTGGGTCGGGTGGCAGTGGCCGCCGTCGCCGGCGTTGATCACCGGCACCGTCGCGCTGTTTGCCGCCACCAGCGCCGCGCCCTCCTTCGGGTGGCGCATGGCGATGATATCGGCGTAGCAGCTCACGGTCTTTACCGTATCCGCCACGCTCTCCCCTTTTGCGGCGGAGGAGGCGGCGGCGCTTGCCATGCTCAGCACGTTGCCGCCCAGCTCGTACATCGCCGCCTCAAAGCTCAGGCGCGTACGGGTGGAGGGCTCAAAAAACAGGGTCGCCAGCTTCTTTCGACGGCAGGCGTCGGCGTAGTCGTCCGGATGCGCGATGATATCGAGCGCCGTATCGGTCAGGGCGTCAAGCTCATGAACGTCCAGATCCAGAATGTCGATCACACTTCTCATTTCACATCCCTCCAGCTTTCGTCGGAAGGGTTGTTCCGGAAAGCGATCAGGCGGCGCACGTCCGCGGGTTTGATATACCCCTGCGCGGCGGCGACCTCGGCGATGCAGTCAAAATCCGTCAGAGAAACGTTTTTCACGTTCGCCGCGTTCAGCCGGTCGATCCCCTTCTGCATCCCGTAGGTAAAGATCGACGCAATGCCCAGCACTTCGGCGCCCGCGTCCCTGAGGACCTGAACGACCTCTAAAACGGAGCCGCCCGTGGAGATCAGGTCCTCCACAACAACGACCTTCTGCCCTTTTTCAAGCCTGCCCTCGATCTGGTTCTGCCGTCCGTGGTCCTTCGCGCCGGAGCGCACGTAGCCCATCGGCAGGCCCATCAGATGCGCCGTGATCGCCGCGTGGGCGATACCGGCGGTGGAGGTGCCCATCAGGACCTCGG
The DNA here is from genome assembly GCA_017430145.1 of Clostridia bacterium. Classification (GTDB taxonomy): domain Bacteria; phylum Bacillota; class Clostridia; order Oscillospirales; family Acutalibacteraceae; genus RUG806. The sequence goes on along the minus strand of JAFRNP010000005.1, from coordinate 29,709 downwards.
CGTCCGGATAATGGGTCTCTATCAGCGTTTTCAGCCCGTTTTCAACGTCCGTGCGCACCTCAGGCGCCGTGAGCGTCAGCCGGTTGTCGCAATAGACCGGGCTTTTGATGCCGGACGCCCAGGTAAAGGGCTCGTCCGGGCGAAAAAACACCGCCTGAATGGATAACAGATCCTTTGCGATCAGCGTTTTCAGTTCCATATCTCTCCTCCTTATTCTCCGACAAATTCTTTTACACACCGGCGGTACGCCGCCACCGGGTCATCCGCCGCCGTGATCGGCCGCCCCACCACGATATAATCGGAGCCGATGCGTTTTGCTTCGGCAGGCGTCATCACGCGTTTCTGGTCGCCGATATCCCCGTCGGCAAAGCGCACGCCCGGGGTGACCGTTAAAAAGGCTGCGCCGCAGCGTGCATGGACCTTTCCCGCTTCCAGCGGCGAACAGACCACGCCGTCAAGCCCCGCATTTTTCGCGTTTTCGGCGTAGTGCATCACCACCTCGTCGATGGGCGCGCGGATCCACAGGTCCTCCTCCATCGCCGCCTGGTCGGTGGAGGTCAGCTGCGTAACGGCGATCAGAAGCGGTCTGGTACCGTCCGGGCGCGTCAGCCCCTCGACGGCAGAACGCATCATGCCGACGGTCCCTGCGGCGTGCAGGTTCGTGATATCCACGTCAAGGCGCGAGAGCACCGCCATGGCCTTTTTGACGGTGTTCGGGATATCGTGCAGCTTCAAATCCAGAAAGATCTTATGGCCCCGGGCTTTCAGCTCCCGCACGATCGCGGGCCCCTCGGCATAAAACAGCTCCATACCGATCTTTACAAACGGCTTTTCTTCGGTAAAGCGGTCCAGAAACGCAAAGGTCTCCTGTGCGCTCGCAAAATCGCAGGCAATGATCACGTCTTTACCCATGGCGTACACCTCCTATGATCTCAGAAACAGTTTCGATATCGTACCGGTCCATCACGGCGGGCAGTTCCTCTATGATCGTTTTGCACGCCAGCGGGTCGATGAGATTGGCGCAGCCGACTTCCACGGCCACAGCGCCCGCCAGCAGCATTTCCAGCACGTCCTCGGCGCTTGAAACGCCGCCCATGCCCACCACCGGGATCTTCACGGCGTTTGCAACCTGATAAACCATGCGCAACGCCACCGGGAAGATCGCGGGCCCCGAAAAGCCGCCCATGGTATTGGCGATCACGGGTTTTCGGGTCTTTACGTCGATGCGCATCCCGAGCAGGGTGTTCACAAGGCTGATCCCGTCCGCGCCCGCCGCCTCGCACGCCTTTGCGACGGCGACGATATCGGTGACGTTCGGCGACAGCTTGACGATCACGGGCTTTTTGGTCACCTTTCTGACGGCTTTCGTCACCTGCGCCGCCGCCTTCGGGTCGGTGCCGAAGCTCATGCCGCCGCCGTGGACGTTGGGACAGGAGACGTTGACCTCCAGCCAGCCGACGGTGTCCTCTTTATCGAGCTTTTCACAGGTATAGGCGTAATCCGCCACCGAAAAGCCGCTGACGTTGGCCATGACGGGCTTATGGAAAACTTTTTTCAGCTTCGGCAGCTCTTCCCTGATCACCGCCTCCACGCCCGGGTTCTGCAGGCCCACGGCGTTGATCATGCCGGCGGTACATTCCGCGATGCGCGGCGTCGGGTTGCCGAAGCGGGGGTCCTTTGTGGTGCCTTTGAACGAAAAGGTCCCCAGAATATTGATATCGTACCATTCGGCAAATTCGTATCCGTACCCGAACGTGCCGGAGGCGGGGATCACGGGGTTGTCGAGCCCGATCCCGCAAAGGGTCGTATTCAGTCTGCCCACAGGATCTCCTCCTTTCTGAGCACCGGGCCGTCCCGGCAGATGCGTTTATACCCCGTCACGGTCTTGCAGCTGCATCCCATGCAGGCGCCGAAGCCGCAGCCCATGCGTTCTTCAAAGCTGAACTGCCCCGAGGTTCTGATACAGCCGTATACGGCGCGCAGCATCGGCTCCGGCCCGCAGGTGTAAACGTAGGTGTAATCCTGCGGCAAACAGTCGGTCACAAACCCCTTTTCGCCGTAACTGCCGTCCGCCGTCGCCACCGTGACGCTGCAGCCGAGGGATCTGAATTCCTCTTCATAAAAGACCTCGTCTGCGGTATTGAACCCGAGCACGACGCAAACCTCCCGGTTTTCGGCTCCGAGGCGCTTTGCCAGCTCATACAGCGGCGGCACGCCCACGCCGCCGCCCAGAAGCAGCGGTTTTTCACCCGCCGTCATCAGGTCGTACCCGTTGCCGAGGCCCGTTAAGACCTGCAGCGTCTGCCCGGGCTTCATTTCGGACATCTTTTCCGTCCCCTTGCCGACGACCTTATACACAAGCGTCAGTTCGCTGCCGTCCACGCTGCACACCGAGATCGGCCGCCGCAGATAGAGCCCGTCGAGCCGGATATTCACAAACTGCCCCGCAGCCGTGATATCGGACGTATCGCCCGAAAGCCGCATTTCAAAAACAGCTGCGGTCAAGGGGCGGTTGGAGGTAATTGAAAATAATGAATCTTTCATTCAAACTCCTGAAATGATAATTAAAAGTAACAAAGTATAAAAGTATCAAAGTAACAAATTCGGAACGCCGCCCTGCGGCGTTGATCATAGTATCTTCAATACTTTTTTACTTTTCGCCAAAAGGGCGATCCTTTGAGGCGCAAGCGTAAAGCCGTCTACAATCGGGTGCGGGCAGCGCCCGCCCTCATTTGTTACTTTGTAACTTTAATACTTTTTTACTTTTCGCCAAAAGGGCGATCCAATGAGGCTGAAGCGTACAGTCGGCTTACGCGTCTATCGTCGAGATCGTCAGCGTCGTCTCTTCGAGCACGTCCAGCAGCACGCGCACCGTATCGAGGGAGGTGAAGATCGCCACGTTGTTCTCGGTGGCGAGGGTGCGGATCTGCTGCCCGTCGCGGGACTGCAGGGCGGAACCGATATCGCGGGTGTTGAGGAAATACGCGATGTGGCCCTGCCGCATGGCGTCCGGGATCTCGCTGCTGCCGTCGCTGATCTTTTTGAGCACGTGGGTGCGGATGCCGTTTTCCTTCAGGAACCGCGCGGTCCCCTCGGTCGCCTGGATGTTGAAGCCGAGGTTATAGAACCTGCGGATCAGCGGCAGCGCCTCCGCCTTGTCCTTGTCGGCGATGGTGGCGAACACCGTGCCGTAATTCTGCAGCTTCATGCCCGCCGCCTGCAGCGCCTTGTAAAGCGCGCGGTTCAGCTTGTCGTCGTAGCCGATGGCTTCGCCGGTGGACTTCATTTCCGGCGAAAGATAGGCGTCCAGCCCCTTGATCTTGTTGAACGAGAATACCGGCACCTTCACGTAGCAGCGCTTTTTCTCGTCGGGATAGAGCGTGAAGATGCCCTGCTCCTTGAGCGTTTTTCCGAGGATCACTTCGGTGGCGATATCCGCCAGCGAATAGCCGGTGGATTTGGACAGGAAGGGCACGGTGCGCGAGGACCGGGGGTTGACCTCGATGATATACACGTCGTCGTTTTTATCCACGATGAACTGGATATTGTAAAGCCCTACGATGCCGATGCCGAGCCCCAGTTTTTTGGCGTACTGCAAAATCACGCCTTTGACCTTGTCGGAGATACTGAAGGTGGGATATACGCTGATGGAGTCGCCGGAGTGGATGCCGGTGCGCTCCACCAGTTCCATGACGCCGGGCACGAACACGTCCACGCCGTCGCAGATGGCGTCCACCTCCACCTCTTTGCCCTGGATGTATTTATCCACCAGTACGGGCTTGTCGGCGTCGATCTCCACGGCAGTTTTCAGATACTGCCGCAGCTGCTCTTCGTTGGCGACGATCTGCATGGCGCGCCCGCCGAGCACGAAGGAGGGACGCACCAGCACCGGATAGCCGATATCTGCGGCGGCCTTCACGCCGTCCTCGATCTTCGTCACCGCCTGCCCTTTCGGCTGCGGGATATTGAGCTCCAGAAGGATCTTTTCAAAGCTGTCGCGGTTCTCCGCCCGCTCGATGGCGTCGCAGTCGGTACCGATGATCTTCACGCCGCGCGCCATCAGGGGTTCTGCAAGGTTGATCGCGGTCTGGCCGCCGAGGGAGGCGATCACGCCCTCCGGCTGCTCAAAATCCACGATCGCCATCACGTCCTCGGGCGTGAGGGGCTCAAAATACAGCTTGTCGGCGGTCGTGTAATCGGTGGAGACCGTTTCGGGGTTGTTGTTGATGATGATCGCTTCATAGCCCGCGCGCTTGATGGTCTGCACCGCATGGACCGTGGAGTAGTCGAATTCCACGCCCTGCCCGATGCGGATGGGCCCGGCGCCGAGCACCACGATCTTTTTCTTATCCGAAAGTCTGGAGTCGTTTTTGCCCGAATAGGAGGAATAGAGGTAGGCGATATACTTGCCGGTGTGCAGCGTATCCACCATGCGAAAAACAGGCGTAACGCCCTTTTCTCTGCGGAAGCGGTAAACGTCCGTCTCCGGGCAGTTCCAGAGATACGCAATATAGCGGTCGGAGAAGCCCATTTTTTTCGCCTCCCGCAAAATCCCCTCGTCAAACGGCGCGGCTTCGACCGTTTTTTCTTCCTGGACGATCTTTTTGACCGATTCCAGAAACAGCGGGGTAATCATTGTGATCTCATGCAGCTTTTCAATCGAAGCGCCGCGGCGCAAAAGCTCGGCGATCGCATAAATATTGTCGTCGCGGAAATCGGCGATATAGGCAAACAGCGCTTCATTGGACATGCCGTCGAATTTCGCAAGCCGCAGGTGGCAGACGCCGGTCTCCAGAGATCTGACGGATTTCAGGAAACACTCCTCAAGCGTGGAGCCGATGCCCATGACTTCTCCTGTGGCCTTCATCTGCGTGCCGAGAAGGTTGGGCGCGTCGGCGAATTTATCGAACGGGAAACGCGGGAACTTGGCGACGATATAATCGAGGCTCGGCTCGATGGCGGCGGTGCCGCCCGCCACCGGGATCTCCTCCAGAAGCATGCCCATGGCGATCTTGGCGGTGACGCGGGCGATGGGATAGCCGCTGGCCTTGCTTGCCAGCGCCGAGGAGCGGGACACGCGGGGGTTCACTTCGATCAGGTAGTATTCGCTCGTTTCGGGGTGCAGCGCGAACTGCACGTTGCACCCGCCCTCGATCTTCAGCTCTTTAATGATCTTGATGGCGCTGTCGTTGAGCATTTTCAGGTCCTTTTCGATCAGCGACAGGATGGGCGCCACCACGATGGAGTCGCCGGTGTGCACGCCCACGGGGTCCACGTTTTCCATGCCGCAGATCGTGATCGCGTGATCTGAGCCGTCGCGCATGACCTCAAACTCGATCTCTTTATACCCTTTTACGCTCTTTTCGATCAGCACCTGATGGACGGGCGAGAGACGGAAGGCGTTGACGCCGATCTCATACAGCTCCTCCTCGTTGTTTGCAAAGCCGCCGCCGGTGCCGCCCAGCGTAAACGCTGGGCGCAGCACCACGGGATAGCCGATCCTCAGCGCCGCCGCCTTCGCTTCTTCAAGCGAATAGGTGATCTCCGACGGGATGACCGGCTCGCCGATGGATTCGCACATCTCCTTGAACAGCTCCCGGTCCTCCGCGCGCTCGATGCTCTCGCTGGGCGTGCCCAGCAGCTGCACGCCGCACTCCTTTAAGATCCCCTTCTTTTCAAGCTGCATGGCAAGGTTCAGCCCCGTCTGGCCGCCGATGCCCGGCACGATCGCGTCGGGCCGCTCGTAGCGCAGGATCTTTGCCACGTATTCCAGCGTCAGCGGCTCCATATAGACCTTATCGGCAATGGATGTATCCGTCATGATCGTGGCGGGGTTGGAGTTGACAAGGATCACCTCGTACCCCTCCTCCTTGAGCGCCAGGCACGCCTGCGTGCCCGCGTAGTCGAATTCCGCCGCCTGCCCGATGACAATGGGGCCGGAGCCGATGATCAGTACCTTTTTCATATCCGTTCTCTTCGCCATTTTCTATTTCCTCCGAACACAGTCGTTTTGATACGTATATACAGGTTTGCCGCCGGCGACCGTCAGCAGGCAGCGGCCGGACACCTGCCACCCGGCAAAGGGCGTCGCGCGGCCCTTTGAACGGAAAGCCTCCGGGTCCACGGTATAGCTTTCTTCCAGGTCCCACACGCAGTAATCGTCCCCGAGCCCCACGCCGAAGCGCTTGCGCGGATTGACAGCCAGCAGCGCAATGAGCCGCCCGAGGGGCAAAACGCCCGGCACGACAAGCTTTGTGTACAGCACCGGGAAGGCGGTCTCGAGCCCCACGATCCCGAAGGCGCTGCCCTGAAGCCCCTTTGCCTTCTCAGGGGCGCTGTGGGGCGCGTGGTCGGTGGCGACCATATCGACGGTCCCGTCAAGCACGCCTTCCACCAGCGCCTCCCGGTCCGCTTTCCCGCGTAAGGGCGGGTTCATTTTGAAGCGCCCGTCCTCCTGCAGGTCGTTTTCGTCCAGGACCAGGTAGTGGGGCGCCGTTTCGCAGGTGACGTCCACGCCGCTTTTTTTCGCGTCCCGGATAAGCTGCACGCTCTCTTTGCAGGAGATGTGGCAGACGTGGTAGGCGCAGCCGGTCTCATACGAAAGCTTCAGGTCGCGCTCGATCTGCCGCCACTCGCTCTCGCTGCAGATGCCTTTGTGTCCGTGCGCCGAAGCGTAGGCGCCTTTATGGATATACCCGCCGTCCAGCAGGTCGTTGACTTCGCAGTGGGCGACGATCATTTTGCCGAGGGCCTTTGCCGTCAGCATCGCTTCACGCATCAGGGCTTCATCCTGCACACCGCGCCCGTCGTCTGAAAACGCGATCACGCCGGGCGCCAGCGCCGCCATATCGGAAAGCGACTCCCCTTTCTCCCCCACGGTAATGGCGCCGTAGGGGTACACGGGGATCACAGCGTCCCGCGCGATGAGGCGAGTCTGTTCCTCGAGATGCGCGGCGGAATCCGGCACGGGATCAAGGTTCGGCATCGTACATACGCCCGTATACCCGCCCGCGGCTGCCGCCGCCGAACCGGAGGCGATCGTCTCTTTATAAGAAAAACCCGGCTCCCGAAAATGCACATGCACATCGAGAAAACCGGGGAAAACCGAATACCGTCCGCCGTCGTCGGAAAGAAGCGTTGACAAAAGCGACCGATCGGGAGCGGCTGCAAAACCGGGAAATGCGGGCGTTTCAAAAATCAGGAATTCCGTTTTGCTCATTTCGCCCATCTCCTTTTGTAAAAAAAGCCCTGTCGAAAGACCGACAAGGCAGATTGCAACGCAATAAAACGCGAATGTATGGTTCCATCTTGCCGGTCTCTCTGTACCGCTTAAAGATTTTTTCATATAATAGCATATTATATGCGGTTTGTCAAGGCGCTTTCGGCTGTTTTTTGCCGTTTCGCAGAAAAACAGCTGCTTTTTGCAAGCACCGCATCCTCCGCGCTTTTTTGAGGCGCCTTTGGCGGCGTCAGCTCTTTTTCCCGCAGGAAAAGCGCGCCTCGAACCGCTCAAGATAGCCCTTTTGCCTCTCGTCCAGATACTCCAGCGCCCGCATCCGCATCTCTTCGGGCACGCCGTAATAGGCTTCGGCGATGCTGCCGGCCATGGCGGCGATCGTATCGCTGTCGCCGCCGAGGGAAACGGCAAGGCGTATCACTTCCTCAAAATCCCGCCCCTCGTAAAACGCCTGCACAGCCTCAGGGACGCTGTTGGCACAATCGACGAAAAAGACGTACCCGACTCTTCGCTGTTCGATCGTGAAACCGATCGGAAAATAGGTTTCCGTGAACCGGCGGCGGATCTCCTCCTTGTGAGCGCCGCAGCGCGCAAGATAGATGCACATAGCAATCCCCTCGGCGGCGCGAAGGCCGTCCGGGTGGTCGTGGGTGACGCCGGTGACGGCGCGGGAAAACGCGCGGACCTCCGCCTCGCTGTCCGCCGCCCAGCCGACGCCTCCGACGCGCATGGCGGCGCCGTTGCCGTAGCTGTGATACGGGCACGGCGCTTCGCTCTTCAGCCACGAACGGAACATGCCCCCGTACCCGGCGCGCGGGTATTCTCTGCCGATGCGCTGCATCCACTTCACGGCAAGGGCGTCCAGCGGTTCGCCGGTCTCACGGTGGTCCAGCAGCGCCTGCCCGACGGCGAGCGTCATCATACTGTCGTCTGTCGGGCGGCAATTTTCATGGAAGAACGTAAACTGTGTGGATTTCCGGTTATCAAATTCAAAGCGGGATCCGACGATGTCGCCGATCAACGTGCCGATCATAACCTTTCTCCTTTTTTTTATCTGTTTATGTGCCGGGAAGCACGGCTTCGGTTTCCCCCGTTCAGCCGCCGGCGACCGAGAAACACTGTTCCAGCTTTTTGCCGAAGGCGGCCGCCTTGCCGTCTTCGGTATCCACGCGCACGACCCTTGTGCCTTCGGATTCTTTCAGGAAATACGCCGCGTTCTCTTCGTCGTACGCGCAAAGGGTGAACCTGTCGTTTTCTTTGACTGCGAGCTTGCCCGTTTCCTTCGTCAGATCCGCGGCGTCAACCAGCGGCAGCTCGCCTTTGGTTTCTGCGCACAGATCCCAGCCGGAGACGTCGGCAAAAAAGGTCTCCTCTGTTTCGGGCACGCCGTTCTCTTTGACGTACATCGTGCAGTTGACGGAAAAACCGCCGAACGCCGTATTCCCCTCCTTTGGCACCGTTATGCGCATCGCGTACGGGACCGCGGGCTGCACGACCGATTCAAACGCGCTCTCCCCCCAGGGAAGCCGCGTCCGCGTAAGCTGCAGCGCCGGGAAATCGGCGACCGGCGTCCCGCCGTCATCCAGCGCAAACGCGCACAGCGTGCCGTCGCGGTCCGGATAAGCCGCGGCGTCCGCCGACGCGCAGTCCACGTACAAATACCTGCCGCCTGCCGTACGGAGCAGAAAAACGCCCTGCGCCTTCGTGCCGTCCTTAAGCGCCAGCGTTTTCGGTTCGCCGTTAACGGTACACTGCAGTTCCCCCGTCTTTGCCTCCGACAGCAGGAGATCCGGGCTGTTTTCGCTCTTTTCATCCGGGAACCGATATAAAAGCCCCGGTACAGGGCTGCGGCCCTGCTCACCGGACGTAAAGTAAGCCAGATCCTTTTTTAAGTACTCTCCGCCCGCATCGATAAACGTGCTGTTCCGGGCGCCGTTGGGGCTCTCCGTCCAGATCCTGACGCCGTCGGTATCCAGCGAATAAAGCAGCGCATCCGTTTCAGGCAGCGGCAATTCCGTCGCCAGCGTGCTTCGGACCGTCTCTTCCTGCTCCAAAAGTGAGGAAAGCAAGATCTTTTCTCCCGTTGCGGTATCAAACGCGTGGGTCGAAAGCGTCGTCTGCGTACCGGTTTTATCGGTCACTTCAAACTGTTCGATGATGCAAACGGCCTTTTCATCCGCCCGCTGCAGAAAAAAACGGCACGAAACGCCCGCGCCATCGGCGGCAGCACCGTTTTCCGCCTCTTCGGTCAGCGTTTCAAACGCTTTGTCGACCCGCGCTTCGGCGTCGTCGTTCAGGTCGCTGAGCGCCTTTGAAAGCGCAGGAAACGCCTCCTGCGTTTCAGGCAGCGCCAGCAGCGCCTGCTTTTCATACTGCCCGACCACGGCGGATGCGGTTTCGTCCTCCCGCATCACGATATCCTGCTTTTTCGCAAGCGCCAGATACGGGACTTCGGCGTTCAGCGCCGGTCGTCCGGCCGCCGTCCCGGCGGCGGTCGGCGCCTCAGGGGGCGGATCCTGTTTCGCGCAGGCAAAGAGCGTGAACGCAAGCAGCAGGATGAAACAAAAAGAAATCACATACTTTTTCAACGATTTTTCTCCTTAAAAAAGCGGGGATACGGATCGTTCCCGTCCCCCGCATGAACTTTAATGCAGTTATTTCTTGAAATACGCGATGACCTTATCAATGTTGGAAAGCCCCATGAACAGCGCCTTGAAGAAGGTCACGATCCGGCGGAAGACTTCCATAAAGGTGCTGCCGCTTCCGGATTTTTCAAACGACGCGTCGTCCGGGGTCGTCATGGTGCCGGAATAGCTGAACGCCGCCGAAGCCGCCGCGTGGTCCGAAACGTCCTTGCCGGCGTCGGTTTTGACCCAGATGTACTCGAAAGCGGTGCACTCCAGCGTCACGCCGCCGCCGTCCTTGTACATGAAGCGCTCCACGGAGTCCCATACGCCCCACTTGCCGGTCCAGCCTGTGCCGTACTCGGAAAGGTAAGCGGAACAGTCGTCGTAATTGCCGCCGTTGCACACCTCCACCCAGGCGTCCTTAAGGCCGGCGCCGTCCACCAGCGTCTCTTTGAGCGCGCTGGAGTCGTTGAACAAAAAGGCGTTGAAGTCGCCGGTCACGATCACGGGACGGTCGATCGTGCGGGCGTTGATCATCTCGGCAAGCTGGCGGAAGTTATCCCTGCGCGCCGTCACAGAGCCCTCGTCGCCGTAGGCGTCGGCATGGATATCGTAAAAGTCGATATAGATACCGGGCTGCACCTCGATGCAGCAGTAGGTGATCCCCTTCTGGGAGAACTGGTCCGCGCCGTCGTCGGCGATACCGTAAAGCTGATCCCAGACCGTGTGGGTCTCGTTATACATCGGCATATTGCGCGTAAAGATGTTGGTGCCGTCGCCGTAGGGCACGCCGCCGTGGTGCTGCGTCTGATACGGATAAGACTTTAAGAAGGACACCAGATTGTCGTGGTAGCCGAAATCCTCCTGCGTGGCGAAAATATCATACTGCCCGGCCTCGACGAATCTGCCGATGGTGCCCTGGTTCGCCACCACGCTGGTGGTCTCGCCGCCGGTAAGGTAACCGAAGCTGGGCAGGCCCGCCACGTTGAAGCAAAGCGCGGTAAAACTGCCGCTGCCGGAGGCCGTGCCGGCCAAAGCCGCCGGCGCGAGCATGGCGGAAAGCAGCAAAACGGTAAGAAGAACGGAAAGTGCCTTTTTCATGAGAAACGCTCCTTTTTTTAAATTATATGGTCATCCGACGACTTTCACGCCGATCCCGGCGTTTTCGCCGTTCAAGTCCCAGGTTTTGACAAAGCCGTCCGGCTCGCCGACGGCCACGGACTCCGCCAGTACGTCGCCGGCAATGGCGGCGGCGTTTTCGGTCACGATGGTGTTGATCTTGTCGCTGCCGGAGACCGTGACCGCGATGTGGTCGGTGACGTTGAAGCCCGCGTCCTTGCGCATGGTCTGGATCTTGGAGATCAGCTCCCGTACGAAGCCCTCGTCAATGAGCGCCGGCGTCAGGCGGGTATCCAGCGTCACGGTCACGCCGTGGTCGGTATAGGTAAAGGAATCCGGCTTCTGCTCCACCGAGATCAGCAGATCGTCGGGCAGAAGCGAAATATCGCCGTCGGGGAGAGAGAGCGTCAGGCATCCCTTTTCATCCAGCTCTTTTTTCGCGTCCGCGCCGTCGATACCGGCAAGCAGCGTGCGGATCTGGCCGAGCTTTTTGCCGTATTTCGGGCCGAGCGCAGGCAGGTTCGGCTTGAAGGAATAGCTCACAAGCCCCGCCGTCGTATCGGCGAAATCCACCTTTTTCACGTTCAGCTCGTCCCGGACGATGGCGGCGAATTCATCGGAGATGCGCTCCTCGCCCACCACCGTGACGCCGGCAAGCGGCTGCCGGTTTTTGATGTTCGCGCCGTTGCGCGCCTGGCGTCCCAGCGCCACCACGTCCAGCACCGTCTTCATGGCGCTTTCAAGGGCAGGATCGATCAGGCTTTCGTCCACGACAGGGAAATCGCAGAGGTGCACGCTTTCGGGCGCGTTTTTATCCACGGAACGGACCAGGTTCTGATAGATATCCTCCGCCATGAACGGGATCATGGGCGCGGCTGCCTTGGCGGCGGTGACAAGGGCGGTATACAGACACATGTAGGCGTTTATTTTGTCTTCGGTCATCTCCGGCCCCCAGTAGCGCTCGCGGGAACGGCGGACGTACCAGTTGGAGAGCTCGTCCACAAAGCTGTCCAGCGCCTTCGCGGCCTCCGGGATCTGATAGGCGGCAAGGTTTTCGTCCACCGCCTTCACCATGGAATTCATGCGCGAGAGAAGCCAGCGGTCCATAACGCCGAGCTTTGCCGGGTCGAGCGTATACTTTGTGGGGTCAAATTGGTCGATCTCGGCATAGAGCACATAGAACGCGTAGGTGTTCCAGAGGGTGCCCATGAATTTGCGCTGCCCCTCCAAAACCGCCTTGCCGTGGAAACGGTTCGGCAGCCAGGGGGCGGAGTTCGTATAGAAATACCAGCGGATCGCGTCCGCGCCGTAGGTGGCCAGCGCCTCGAACGGGTCCACGGCGTTGCCTTTGGATTTGGACATCTTCTGCCCGTTTTCATCCTGCACGTGGCCCAGCACGATCACGTTTTTAAAAGGCGCCTTGTTGAAGAGCAGCGTGGAGATGGCCAGCAGCGAATAGAACCAGCCGCGGGTCTGGTCCACCGCCTCGCTGATAAAATCCGCCGGGAACTGCGATTCAAACAGCTCCTTGTTTTCAAACGGGTAGTGGTGCTGCGCAAAAGGCATGGCGCCGGAGTCGAACCAGCAGTCGATGACCTCCGGCACGCGGCGCATCTGTTTGCCGCAGTCGGGGCACGTGACCGTGACCGCGTCGATATACGGGCGGTGCAGCTCGATATCGTCGGGGCAGTTCGGGGACATGGCCTTAAGCTCGGCGATGCTGCCGATCGAATGCCGTCTCCCGCATTCGCACTCCCAGATATTCAGGGGCGTGCCCCAGTAGCGGTTGCGCGAAAGCCCCCAGTCCTGCACGTTTTCGATAAAGTTGCCGAATCTCCCTTTGCCGATGCTGTCGGGGATCCAGTTGATCGTATTGTTGTTGCGCACCAGATCGTCCCTGACGGCGGTCATTTTGATGAACCAGGATTCTCTGGCGTAGTACAGCAGCGGCGTGTCGCAGCGCCAGCAGTAGGGATAATCGTGCTCAAATTTCGGCGCGCTGAAAAGAAGCCCCCGTTTGTCGAGGTCCTTGAGGAACTCCGGGTCGGCGCTGATCGCGCCCTCTTTCAGCTCCTCCTCGCTGGGCTTTGCCCGCATCCCTTTAAAAGGCTCCTCGGTCATGCAGCCCTTAAGGTCCACAAGCTGCACAAAAGGCAGGTCGTAACGCTTGCCGACGCGCGCGTCGTCTTCACCGAAGGCGGGCGCGCAGTGCACGATGCCGGTGCCGTCGGACATGGTGACGTAATCGTCGCACATGACAAAATGCGCCTTTTTGCCCTGTTTTTCGGCAAGCGCGGCGGCGGTGGGATACAGCGGCTCGTATTCCTTGTATTCCAGCTCCTTGCCAGTACACACCGATAAGATCTCATAAGCGGGCGCGCCGGTCTCCTTGTCCGCCAGGTGACCCAGCACCTTGTCAAGCAGCGCCTTTGCAAGGATGTAGACCTTGCCGTCCGCCGCTTTGACCTTTGCGTATTCCTCCGTCGGGTTCACGCACAGGGCGGTGTTGGAGAGCAGCGTCCAGGGCGTCGTGGTCCACGCCAAGAAATAAGCGTCCTCGCCTTTGACCTTGAACCGGACCACCGCGGAGCGCTCTTTGACGGTCTTGTAACCCTGCGCGACTTCGTGGGAAGACAGCGGCGTGCCGCAGCGCGGACAATAGGGCACGATTTTGAAATCCTTATAAAGAAGGCCCTTGTCCCAGATGGTTTTCAGTGCCCACCATTCGGATTCGATATAGCTGTTGTGGTAGGTGACGTAGGGGTCGTCCATATCCGCCCAGAAACCGACGGTCCCGGAAAAATCCTCCCACATGCCCTTATACTTCCAGACGCTTTCCTTGCACTTTTCGATAAAGGGGGCAAGGCCGTATTGCTCGATCTGATCCTTGCCGTCAAGCCCCAGCTTCTTCTCCACTTCGATCTCCACCGGCAGGCCGTGGGTATCCCAGCCCGCCTTGCGGGGCACCATCTGCCCCTTCATGGTGTGGTAACGGGGGATCATATCCTTGATGACGCGGGTCAGCACGTGCCCGATATGGGGCTTGCCGTTCGCCGTGGGCGGCCCGTCGTAAAAGACGTAAGAAGGCGCGCCCTTACGCATCGACATGCTCTTTTCAAAGATCTGCGCATCTTTCCAAAACTGTTCGACCTTCTTTTCGCGCGCAACGAAATTCAGGTCGGTTGAAACTTTTTCGTACATCGGGAACCTCCGGTTTTCTTCACTGTGCCGTCGTTTCTGACGGCTGCGCTTTGCCGCGCTTATAATTATACACTTATAATTATACAGATATTATTTTATGATACTTTGACGGCTTTGTCAAGAAATAAACAAGAAAATATTGACATTCAACAAAAAAACGCTTAAAATAAAAATGATTATTAGAAAAACGGAGGTATTTCGTATGTATTGTCCAGGCTGTGGCCAGGAGGTCCCGGATTATATGACGACCTGCCCGAATTGCGGCACTTCCCTTTCTTCCGGCAACGACCCCTACAGCAACCCCTACGGCAGCCAGCAGCAAAACGACCCCTACGGCAGCCAGCAGCAAAACGACCCCTACAATAACCCTTACGGGAACCAGCAGCAAAACGACCCCTACAATAACCCTTACGGGAATCAGCAGCAAAACGACCCCTACAATAATCCCTACGGCAGCCAGCAGCAAAACGACCCCTACGGCGCGCCGCCCGCCTACAGCCCGCCCGGCGGAGGCTTTGCGCCTCCCGGCGCCGCGATGATCGACCCGCCCGAAGCGCGTACCGCACAGACCCTGAGCGTGGTGGGACTGATCATGCGGATGATCAACGTCTTCCCGCTGGTCGCGCTGATCCTGTCCATCGTCGGCTTTGTAAAGGCAGGCAAATCCAGGATGCAGACCGGCGGCATGCTTTCCCCGAGCGCAAAGGTCGGCAGGATCGTCGGCATCATCGGTATTATTTTCAACTCGTTTGCAGTTCTGGTTTCCCTCGGCGTCCTTATTGCGCTGCTCATCGCGGGCATCGCCGCGGGCAGCATGTTTGAGGTCTTTGAGGATATCCCCTACGCGGTTGAGGATTTCTTCGACAACTTCTTCGCGATCCTTCCGATCCTGCCCTTCTGACCGATGAATGGACCTGAAAGTCAATGATCCGAACCGGAAAGGAGAAAGAACATGAACTGTCCGATTTGCGGCACTCAGATCCCGGATGGCGCCGATTTCTGTCCGCAATGCGGTCCTTCCCGCCCGGAACCGGAGACCGCCGCGCCCACTGTGCCGTATGCCCCGGACGAAGGATCCATGCAAGACGCAGGAAAGGGCCCGGACGGACCCGCCGTGCCTGAGACCGACGCCCCAGCGCCCGCAGACGGCAGGTTCTTCGGTGAACCCGAACAGCCCGCTCCCGCCACCGGCGCAGACGCCGAAGCGTGCAATGACAGCCGGGTCCCGCCAAACGGCGATCACGGCTTCCCGCCCCCGCCGCCGGGTGAAGGCTATCCCGGTGGGTTATACGGGCAGCGGCCGATTGACACAAATGCGCCCTATGTGTATTTGGCGCAAGAACCGGAAGCAGCAAAAACCGCGCAGGTCCTGAGTATCGTCGGACTGAGTATGGGATCCATGTCCATAATGAATATCCTTTCTCTGATCCTGTGCATCATCGGCCTGCACAAAGCAAAGGAATCCCGCAAAATGACCGGCGGCGTGTACTGCGCTTCGGCAAAGACTGCCTCGGTTTGTAGTTACATCGGCATTGTGCTATCCGTACGCAATATCCTGTTTTTTGTGTTTTATTTCATTTTTCTGTTCTTCCTGATCTTTACAGCCATCGGCGTCAACAACCTACCCGACGCCTTCAATTCTTTCGGAAACGGCTTGACGATTTTGTTTTCTTAATCCGCCATACACGCCCGCTATGACTTCACTTCCCGCTTTCCGTAAAGGAAGGCAGCGCGAAGGATTTCAGAACATAAGAACTACCGCCTGCGGAAGCGAACTTCCGCAGGCGGCTGCTTTTTGTATCTGATTCTCTTCAACCGGCTTATTCCGCGTCCGGCGCGTACAGCGCCTGGAGACGGAGCAGGTGGTTGTAACGCTCCACGCTCTTTTCTTCCGCCTCGGTGAAGAGCTTTTCGGCGCGCTCCGGGAACTTCCGGGTGAGCTGCGAATAGCGGGCTTCGTTGAGCAGGAAGGCGCGGTAATCCTCGGTCTTGCCGAGCTTGGAGTCGATGGTGAAGGGGTTCTTGCCCTCGGCCTTGAGTGCGGGGTTGTAGCGGAACATGTTCCAGTAGCCGCACTCGACCGCCTTCTTCATCTCATCCTGGCAGTGCGTCATGCCGCCCTTGATGGAGTGCATCTCGCAGGGCGCGTAGGCGATGACGATGGACGGGCCCGGATACGCCTCCGCCTCGCGGATGGCGTTGAGGGTCTGGTTCATGTTGGCGCCCATGGCGATCTGCGCCACGTAGACGTAGCCGTAGCTCATGGCGATCTCGGCAAGGCTCTTCTTGGCGATGGACTTACCGGCAGCCGCGAACTGCGCGACCTGGCCGATCTGCGAAGCCTTGGAGGCCTGTCCGCCGGTGTTGGAGTACACCTCGGTATCGAAGACCATGATGTTCACGTCCTCGCCGGAGGCAAGCACGTGGTCCACGCCGCCGAAGCCGATGTCGTACGCCCAGCCGTCGCCGCCGAAGATCCACACGCTCTTCTTGGCAAGGTATTCCTTCTCGGCAAGGATCGCGGAGGCGCAGCAGCAGTCGGACTTTTCAAGTTCGGCAACCAGCGCGGCAGTGGCGGGGCCGTTCAGCTCGCCGTTGTTCTTCGTGTCGAGATACGCCTTTGCGGCGGCCTTCAGCGCGTCGTCCGCTTTGTCGGATTCGGCGATCTTTTCGACCTTCGCGATCAGGGCGCCCCGGATGGCGTTCTGGCCCAGCAGCATGCCGAAGCCGTGCTCTGCGTTGTCCTCAAACAGGGAGTTCGCCCAGGCCGGGCCGTGGCCTTCTTTGTTGGTGGTGTAGGGAGAGGTCGCCGCGGGTCCGCCCCAGATGGAGGAGCAGCCGGTGGCGTTGGAGATATACATTCTGTCGCCGAACAGCTGGGTGATGAGCCTTGCGTAAGCGGTCTCGGCGCAGCCTGCGCAGGAACCGGAGAACTCAAGCAGCGGCTGCTTGTACTGGCTGGAAACGGCGTTGATCTTCGCGGTGAGGTCCGCCTTTTCGGTGACGTTCGCCACACAGTAGTCGAACGCTGCCTGCTGGGCGTCCTGGCTCTCGCGGGAGACCATCTTGATGGCGCCGGGCTTGCACACGCCCACGCACACGCCGCAGCCCATGCAGTCCATGGGAGAGACGGCCATCGTGAACTTGTAGGGCTTGCCCTTCATGTCCTTGCTCTTGAGCACGGCGGGCGCGGCGGCGGCTTCCGCCTCGTCCAGAGCGAAGGGACGGATGGTGGCGTGCGGGCAGACGAACGCGCACTGGTTGCAGGAGACGCACTTCGCGGGATCCCACTCGGGGACCATCACGGCGACGCCGCGCTTCTCAAAGGCGGAAGCGCCCTGCTCAAAGGTACCGTCGGCATGGGCGGTAAAGGCGGAAACGGGCAGCATGTCGCCGTCCATATGGCCCACGGGCTCCATGATGTCCTTGACCATCTTCTGGAGCTTCGTCAGCGCGCCGGTATCGGCGGCGGGCGCAGCGTCCTCGGCGTCCGCCCACTCGGCGGGCACGTCGATCTTCACGTACGCGGTCGCGCCGGCGTCGATCGCCTTCTCGTTCATCTCAACGATCTCTTTGCCCTTCTTCATGAACTTCTGGGCTTTTTCCTTCATGTAGCCGATGGCTTCCTCTGCGGGAAGAACCTTGGCCAGGGAGAAGAACGCGCTCTGCAGCACGGTGTTCGTGCGCTTGCCGAGGCCGATCGACGCAGCGATGTCGATGGCGTTCACGGTGTAGAGCTGGATGTTGTTTTTGGCGATATAGCGCTTTGCCTCGGCGTTGAGCTTTTCGGCAAGCTCTTTTTCATCCCACTGGCAGTTGATCAGGAACACGCCGCCGGGCTTTACGTCGTTGACCATGCGGAAGCCCTTTTCCACATAGGAGGGGTTGTGGCAGGCGACGAAATCGGCCTTATTGATATAATAGGGGCTCTTGATGGGCTGGTCGCCGAACCGCAGGTGCGAGATCGTGATGCCGCCGGTCTTTTTGGAGTCGTACTGGAAATACGCCTGCACGAACTTGTCGGTGTGGTCGCCGATGATCTTGATGGAGTCCTTGTTGGCGCCGACGGTGCCGTCGCCGCCCAGGCCCCAGAACTTGCACTCGATGGTGCCGGCAGCCGCCGTGTTGGGCGCGGGCTTCTCTTCCAGGGACAGATAGGTCACGTCGTCGTTGATGCCGATGGTGAAGTGGGGCTTCGGGGCGTCCTTTGCCAGCTCCTCGTAAACGGCGAACACGCTTGCGGGCGGCGTATCCTTGGAGCCGAGGCCGTAACGGCCGCCGGTCACCTTGATGGCTCTGCCGGCGGAAGCGAGGGCTGCCACCACGTCCAGATACAGGGGCTCGCCGATGGCGCCGGGCTCCTTGGTCCGGTCAAGCACGGCGATCTTCGTGCAGGTGGCGGGAATGGCTTCGACCAGCTTCTCAACGCTGAAGGGACGGTACAGGCGGACCTTGACAAGGCCGACCTTTTCGCCCTTGGCGGTCAGGTAGTCGATGACTTCCTCCGCCACGTCGCAGATGGAACCCATGGCCACGATCACGCGGTCGGCGTCGGGCGCGCCGTAGTAGTTGAACAGTTTATAGTCGGTGCCGAGCTTGGCGTTGACCTTGTCCATATACTCTTCCACAATGGCGGGCAGCTTGTCGTAATACTCGTTGCACGCCTCTCTGTGCTGGAAGAAGATGTCGCCGTTCTCGTGGGAACCGCGCATCACGGGACGCTCGGGGTTGAGCGCGCGCTTGCGGAACGCTTCCACAGCGTCCATATCGCACATCTCTTTCAGGTCGTCATAGTCCCAGATCTCGATCTTCTGGATCTCGTGGGAGGTACGGAAGCCGTCGAAGAAGTTGATAAACGGCACTCTTCCCTTGATGGCCGCCAGATGCGCCACCGCGCCCAGGTCCATGACCTCCTGCGGGTTGGTCTCCGCCAGCATCGCGAAACCGGTCTGACGGCAGGCGTACACGTCCGAATGGTCGCCGAAGATGTTCAGCGCGTGGGACGCGACGCAGCGCGCGGACACGTGGAAAACGCTGGGCAGCAGCTCGCCGGCGATCTTGTACATATTGGGGATCATCAGCAGCAGGCCCTGCGAGGCGGTGTAGGTGGTGGTCAGCGCGCCGGCTGCCAGAGAGCCGTGCACGGCGCCCGCGGCGCCCGCCTCACTCTGCATCTCGCTCACCTTGACGGTGGTGCCGAAGATGTTCTTCAGCCCGTCCGACGACCACTGGTCAACGTAGTCCGCCATGGGGCTTGAAGGCGTGATGGGGTAGATCCCGGCTACTTCCGTAAAAGCGTAGGAAACGTATGCGGCAGCATTGTTTCCGTCCATGGTTTTTTTCTTT
Source organism: Clostridia bacterium (assembly GCA_017430145.1). GTDB lineage: Bacteria > Bacillota > Clostridia > Oscillospirales > Acutalibacteraceae > RUG806. The sequence goes on along the minus strand of JAFRNP010000005.1, from coordinate 10,179 downwards.
CTTACCATGATGTATCCTCCTATTTTTTAATAAACTTCCGAATGCGGTACCGTATTCCCCGGGGCAAAAACCGCCCGCGTAAAGTACCACAGGATATTTTAACACCGTTTGACGGAAATGTAAATAGAAAAAACAGAAAAAACGCGCACAAAGGAGAAAAAAACGGCTTTCGGCAAAAAGAAAGAATAAGGCGGCGGCCGCCCGTAAACGACCGCCTGTCCCGACGTTTTTTACAGGAACCCGAACTGCCCGCGCACGGCCCGCAGGTCCTCCACCGACCGGATGAGTGCCTCGTAATCCCTGCCGTTGAGGAAATAGAAATACATGGAGCGGATAAACAGGATCGAAAAGTGCGTCGCCGCAAACATTTCCCTGTCGGTAAAGCGCCTGCCTTGCTTCAGGCGAAACTGCTCCCCCAGCTCCCCCACGACGCCCGCAAGCATAGGCGGGTAGTATTCCCCTGCCCTGCTGCCGGAGAAAAAGAACAGCAGCCCCCGGTCCATGAACGGGTATTCCGTCTCCAGCACAAGGTCCAGCGCCTCTTTCTGCAGCGCGCTGCCGTCGGTAAAGATCGCCTGTGCCCAACCGTTCACGGCGACGGTGATCGCACGCATCGTTTTTGCCATAAAATCGGAAAAATCCTTGTAGTACAAAAAGAACTCCGCCCGGGGAACCCCCGCAAGCTGCAGCAGACGGGGCACGGTGGTTTTCAGCGCGTTGTTCGCGGAAACGGATCTGACCATGGAAACCAGCAGCGTGTAATGGAGATCCGCCGCTCCCCCGTGCCGGGCGGCAAGAAACTTGCTGACGTTCCGGAACAGGGAGATCCGGATGTCATAAGAAAAATCCGGCTGACCGTCCGCGGCCGATCCGGGGAAAGGGCCGTGCAGAAACAGATACAGCGCCACGGAATAAAACCCCGCCGCCATCCCGATCCGTTCGCGGAGCACTTTGTCCTGTACCCGGCAGCGCGCCTCCAGCGTTTTGAGGACCTGCCGGATCTGCAGGGCGCAGGTATGGAAAAACAGAACGTCCCCGTTTTCGCCCGAGACCAGCTGCAGCCGTTCCCTGAGGGCGTCGGCGCGCAGAAAGATCCCGTCCATGGCGAAGGTCTCCAGCGTCTCTTCGTTTTTCACCGTCTCGTGCCCCTCCAGAAGGGCTGCGGTCAGCTTTTCACATACCGACTCAAACAACTGGCCGACGTCGTTGAAATAGAGGTAGAAGGTGGATCGGTTGATCCCGGCGGCGGCGCAGAGCTGCGAGACGCTGATCTTTTTATAGGAACGCGTCCGGAGCAATACAAAAAAAGTGTCTTCGATCTTCTGCTGGGCACTTCTCGATTCAAGCAACGCCGTTCGCCTCCTTCCATACGGGTATTTTACCACAGGATCCGAAACGGTTCAACCAAAGAGACGCAAAAGCGTTATAGCAAAATTTAATCAATTATCCCTTGATTCCGTAATATCGATCCGCTATAATAATTTTTGGTTTTTTCACGCTTTCCCGCACCGGCACGGCCCTTGCGGCAATGTCAACAACTTAAGAAAGGAAAATAATACCATGAAAAGAAACACCGTTATCCGCCTCATCCCTGCCGTATTGCTCCTGACGCTGCTTGCCGGCTGCAAAAAGACGGCGCCGTCGACCGGCAGCGTCCCGACGGCGCTTCCCACTGAAACGGCAGCCGCAAGCGAACCCGCGGGCACGGTTCAAACAACAGAGGCGCAAACTTCCGAAGCGGTCACGGCGGCGCATATCACCCCCGCGTCGACCACGCCCCCGCCGCCGGTCGAAACGCTGCCCGCAGGCGTATCCAACACGCCTACCGCTGCCGCGCCCGTCGATCCCGAAGAGCCGCAGGCGCCCGACGCGCCTGTGACCGAATTTACGGGGAACTACCAGGCAGGCAGGCCCGGAGCGACCGTGGAGACCGGGTCCGGCGACCGCGGGATGCGGGTCACGATCCACTGGAGCTCCGGCGCTTCCGAAAACACCGAATGGTTCTTAGAGGGCGATCTTGACAGCGACACCCTCGTGATGCGTTATAAAAACTGCAGATGCGTCGATACCGTATATAACGAAGACGGGTCCGTGAACGAAACCGTCCGGTATGCAAACGGCACCGGCAGCCTGCGTTTCGCAAACGGAGGCTTCACCTGGCAGGACGACGTTGAAAACATGGGCAAGGACCTGTTTTTTGAACGGATCGGTTAAGGCGGCGCAGCATACATACAGGCGCGCGCCTTTCATTCCCGCGGCATTTATCCTGACAGAAAAAAAAAGGGGGAAGCCGATCAAGGATCGAATCCCCCCCCTTGCCGAAAACCGGCGCATGTTTCCGTGCTTTTATCCGTAGATCTTCGTCATTCCGGTCCCGTCCGTTTCCACGTGCCCGATCACTTTCACGTAGGAAAAATCGGAAGCGCTCTGCATGAACCAGATCTGGCCGTTGATGTAAAACACCTCGGGGATATACGGATCGGCAAGCAGCTGCCGTTCGGTCCCGTCTGTAAGATCATGGACGTAGATCGTGGTCTGATCGTCTGAGTTGACGTAATAGAGCTTGTCGCCGACCAGATTGAAATTGTTGACCCCGCAGCTTGTGACCACGTCCTCCCGGTTTTCGCCGTTCAGGTCGCATTTCCTGACGACGAGCTTATGGGCCTTGCCGTTATTTTCGATCTCTTCGACCGTCAGGTCCTCCTCGTAGGCCTTGTAATAGATCGATTTGCCGTCGCAGACGTAATCATAGGTATAACAGTCCAGGATCCGTACGTCGTTTTGCCCGTCCGGGTCGCAGCGGTGCAGCGTACCGGCGTCGTTATCGTCCTGGAACAGGATACTGTCGCCGACGCAATAAGGGAGATAGACGGGCTTGCTCAGGATCAGCAGCGGATTGCCGCCGTCCGGGTCGCAGCGCACCAGCCGCCCGGTGACCACGTCCGCGGATTCATCGTTGATCGCGTAATAGACGTAGCCTTCGCAGAGGAACATATACATGATCTGCTCGCTGCCTTCCTGTTCCGGCACCAGGATCTGCTCGTCCTCACCGGAGGTCCGGATCCTGCGCACGGAATAGCCTTTTGTCGAATGGTCGTACGCAAGAAAGTAAAGCCAATCGTCCATAAACGCCATCTGATTCGCGTAAACGTCCGTCAGCTCGCTCTGTCCGGTCCCGTCGGGCAGCATCTCTGTCAGCGTAAAGTTTTTGGTCAGCCAGCTCTCCGGCCCGTAGACCCAGCCGTCCTTTTCAATAAACATGCCGCCCTGCATCCAGTTGCCCATAACGGCCGCGTCCTCCGCAGTGAAGCCGTCGGCGTTGACCAGCGTCTTCGGCTCCGGCTCGGTCTCGGGCTCCGTCACGGTCTCAGCGGCCGTGGGATCGGAAGCGTCCGCATGACGAAGCTTCCGGACAGCAAAACAGCCGGAAAACAGACAGGACGCCAGCAGCGTCAGCACCAACAACACAGCGATCGTTTTTTTCATATTCCGTCATCTCCCGTTCATTTTTTATACTGTAATCATACAGAAAGTACGGGGAATTGTCAACCCCGCATAAGCAGCTTTTCACTTTTTACTTTTCATCTTGCCCGATTTGCTCGATCAGCTCCAGGTCTCCGTTGTCCGACAGCGAAAATCTGACCTCCCGGTCCCCAAACGGCAGGCGGATCTCGTTTTTTCGCCCGAAATAAGGCGACAGCCGCCGCCTGAGCCGCCCGGAAAGCAGCTCGTCGGTCACGATCCAGCTCCCTTTCCCGTCGGCGATCTCCGTATACGCCGTATCGGCGAGCAGGGAAAAGCGTTCCGGCGCAAAGCGGCGCGGACAGACGCACACGAGGCCGTTTTCACGCACCAGACGGCCCACGTCCGCCATCGTCTCCCGGGAGATATATCTGCCGCAGAGGAATACCAGTTTCAAGGAAGAAAGCGTCTGCGCCCGTACCCGGTCGTCAAACACCGCCAGCGCATTCATGGTACTGAACGCGCGGTGTCTCTTTACCAGCGTATGGTCGATGCGGTTCAGGTTAAAACTGAACCTGCCGCTCTCTCCCCGGGTGACAAGATGCACCGCCCGGATCCACTCGGTACTGCGCCTGTCGTGCGGCAGACGGCGGCTGCCGAATAGCCCGTGTGCCCAAAAGGCGTTCTGGCCCCACCAGCCGTCGTCGTAACGGATGATCCCGATCTCCGGCCGGTAATCCGCCGCCGTATACCCGGGGGAACGCCCTTTATACCCCGAAATAAAGCGCTGCAGCGCCTTTCCGTTTGCATTGAGCGCCCCGCCGTCGGTCAAAGCAGGCGCCGATTCCACGTAGGCGAGCGAAACGCCCGCATGCCACGCAAACAGCAGGTTCCGGTACAGCTCGTCCGCGCTGTGGCCCGGGAACTTCTGCCGGTACCACATATCGATACAGCTCCACAGCGGCAGGTGATACTGCAGCGCCGCGCCCGCGGCGACGGCGTACTGGAGATTTGAGCAGCTCTCCTTTTGCGCCTTGTAATTCGGGACCATCCCGCAGCGGGCAAACAGGTGGTAAAACACCGGAAACACGTGCTCCCCCGCAAAGGCGGGCACGCCGGCGGCTTTTACGCGCCGCACGTCCTGAGCTATCGCCTGCGCCACCGCCTCCCCATGGGCGTATACGTCCCCGGTTTCGGGCTCCGGAAACGCGGGCGCCCCGAAGGTCCGCTTGCTGCCGAGCCACAACGAGAGGTTGCCTGTGGAAACGGCATAATCGAATTCGTCGTAAATCGCGCCGATCAGCCGCCCGCCGTCGGCGAGCGTTTTCAGAAACGCGGGGTTCGGGTGCAGCCGGTGCCCGCCGTCCGGCGCGCGGCACCAGTCGATACCGTCCGCGTCGACGGCGCTGCCTGCGACGTTCTGGAACTCGAAATCCGCGATCAGGTCCACGTCTTCCGACAAAAAAAGATCCCGCAGCCGCGCCGCCTTTTGCGTGCCCTCTGCGCCCGCTGTCTCCCCCGGGGACATATGGCAGACGACGAGATCCGGACGGCAAGCCAAAAGCGCCGCGCATCCGGGGTCGCCGTCCAGTACGGCCGATTCAAACAGGTTGACGCCGATCTTCATTTTTTAAGGTCTCCTTTTTATTGATCGGTTCCATCATACCATATTCCGCTTCTTTCCGCAACCGTATATATACCGTCTGTTTCTTTTTATCATTTTTCCGGAGGTGACCGCAATGGAAATAAGCGCCGTCGACAACGGACAGGCGTTCGATTTCGGCAAAACGTCCGCCGCATACGCCAGGTATCGGGATATCTACCCTGCCGCGCTCTACGAACGGCTGAAAGCCTTCGGCGTGGCAGCCGACGGCACCGCGTGGCTGGACCTCGGCACCGGGACCGGCGTGCTGCCGAAAAACCTGTATAACCCCAACGCGAAGATCACGGGCGCCGATATCTCCGCCGAACAGATCGCATACGCGAAACGGGAGGCCGCAGCATACGGCATGGACGTTACATACCTGGTTGCGCCCGCCGAACGCACGGGGCTGCCGTCGGGCAGCTTTGACGCGGTCACAGCCGCCCAGTGCTTTTTCTATTTCGACAGGGACGCCATGCAAAAGGAGCTCAGACGGCTCATAAAGCCCGGCGGGGTCTTTATCAAGATCTTTATGGACTGGACCGCCGACGACCCGATCGCCGCCGAAAGCAGCCGGATCGTCCGGTCGCTGAACCCCGGCTGGCGCTCGTCGGAAGCCGCGAAACGGGATATGGCGGACGCGCTGTTCCCAGACATGCAGACGGAAAGCTTTTTTGCCGATCTGCCGTTTTCGCCCGGGAGCTGGCACGGCAGGATGCGCGCCTGCCGCGGGACGCTGGCCTCCATGGACGCCGAGACCTTCAAAAAATGGGAGGCGGCGCACCTTGCCATGCTCTCGCGCTGTCCCCCGGATTTCACGGTCCGCCACGTCGTCTCCCTCGCCGCCTTCAGGCTTTGATCCTCACGTCAAAAGGGCAGATCCCGATCCGGATCCTGCCCCTTTGCTTTAGGCAACACCGCACAATTCGCGGCGCACGCCTTGCTTGATCTTTATTCCGTCATCCTGCACAGATTTTCCTTGCCAACCGCCCGGTTGACGGCGTCAAATCTGTACAATCTGACGAAAAAATCTACTGCGCAATCCGCACACCGGAATTATGCGGTGTTGCCTTTATCTTTTTTTGTATATGACCAGCTCCGGGTCGGCGCCCCCGGCGGCGTAGGTGCACACAAGGATAAAATCCATATTCGCCAGTACCCCGAAGCACCTCTCCCCGCCGAACTGCGGCTCCAGCTGGGTGCCGAGATAGGTCGTTTCGTCATTCAGAAACTGCACGTATTTGCCGTTCGGCAAACGGTATGACAGGTTCACGAACTTGCCGACCAGCGCGTTGAGCTTTTTGACCTCCGGCATCCCTTCGATCTGCAGCGCGTTGATCTCTTTTACAAGCTGCTGCTTGAACGCCTCAAACTGCCCGTTGTCGCTGAGCTCCTCGTACCGCTTCCAGTAATCGAGGGTCGGCAGCTTCTGCTTCATGTACGCGCGGGCCTGTTCCTCGGTAAAGCCCTCCTTTTCCATATGGGGGATGCACACGTCGATCAGATCGTCCATATTGCTGTAGGTATACGTGCCGTCGGCGTAGCACCATTTGCAGTAGGATTCGTTAAGCGTTCCGTCCTTTTCCCTGCCGATGATCGCATCCTCCAGCGGCATGCCGCAGCACTGGCAGACAAGCTTCCGGGGCGCGCCCAGCAGCGTGTTGATGGATACGTCGAACAGCTTCGACAGCAGTTTCAGCGTCTCGGTATTCGGGACGGTCTCGCCGTTTTCCCAGCGGGAGACCGCCTGCCGGGTCACGTAGACCTTTTCGGCCAGCTCGTCCTGGGAAAGGCCGTTTTGCGTCCTGAGTTCATAAATTACGTTTTTTGTGTCCATTCCGGCACCTCCTCTGCCTGTATTATAGCCCATGGGTAACCGGAATGCAAGCAACCCGCAGTTTCCCTGTGCAAAAAAGCAAAAAACGACCGGCGCAGGCCATGCAGGCATACTTTTCTCCCAACGCCCGGTTTTGGTCCCAAGCGCTTATTTATCGATTCGGAAAGAATATCCGGCGAAAACTTTTGACCGGTTAAGTCATACGAGAAGAAAAGAAGAAATCCGAACCCGTCTTCCATTGGGAAGATCTGGTTCGGATTTCTTGAGTTTGGTGCGGGTAACAGGACTCGAACCTGCAAGGGTGTTCCCATTGGAACCTAAATCCAACGTGTTTGCCAGTTTCACCATACCCGCGTAATAACCTGTTTATTATCTCCGTTCTGCCCTTCACCCCGGGCAATTCCCGACTCCTAATTCCTGACCGAATCAGTCTTCCGCCGCGTGGGAGCGGCTGCGTTTCGCGATGCCCGCGATCTGGAGCTGTTCGTACATCCCGAGGTAGATGCACACGATCGCCAGCATCCCGAAGCACATCCCGATGGTGTTGCGCATGTTGGCGGTGAGCATGATCCTGAAAAAGATCGCCAGCACCAGAAAGACGACGACCGCCGCGATCAGCACGCCGCAGCCGATGCGCAGCACGATGCCCGTCACTTTTTTGAGCTTGCCCGTAGAGACGGAGATACAGTAAAACAGGTACGGGATCAGCTCGACCGCAATAAACGTGGGGTACGTTTCATGGGCGCCGACTTCAATGGAGATCAGCTGGCGGATCAGCAGGGATATAAAATAGACGGTCGACGGCATGATCAGGATGACCGGGCGGTCCATCGCCATGGTGATCGCGTAGCAGCCGAACGTGACGGCGGCGGAAAACGGGATGATCACGTCAAAGATCACGGTGAGCACATTGCGTTTCATCAGGATGAACTGAACCAGCAGCATTGCCATTGCGATCAGGGAATAGATCACCGCACGCAGTACGTTTTTATGCGAAAAAACAAACGCCGGCATTTCTTTTATAGGCATTGTTTGCATTCCTATCGTTCAAGTGATCGCCGCACCCGGGATAAGTGCGGCGTTTTTTTTATTATAGACCGCTGCGGCAAAAAACACAAGCTTTTTTTTCGGGTGTATGAAAAATGGTCCGTTTTCACATACTAAAGGCATGAAAAAGAAACGGAAACTTTACGCAGAAAAGCGCGTGGTCGCCGTGTGCGCCGCGTTTGCCGTCACAGTTGCAGGCGTTTTTCTGCGCCTCACCTACGTACAGCATCAATATTCGGCCGCGGGCGCCTGGGCGGGCGTCCGCAGCGTCCTGCTTGCGCAGTCGCGCGGGATGATCGTCGACCGCTTCGGCCGTCCGCTGGTAAACGCCGGCAGCGACCCTCTGGCGGTGGTCCTTTCCTCCCCTGCCACGGCTTCCCTGCTGCAATCCCTTTCCGGCAGCAGCGCAAAAAAAGCCGACGGCGTCCTTTACACGGTCCCGAACGTGCGGCTGGAAGAATCGGCCTTCTGCAAAAACGTGTCGGTCGTCCGCCGGTATGAAGCTTTGCAGCCTGCCGTCCACGTCCTCGGTTATCTCGACGGCGACGGCAAAGGCGTTTGCGGCGTGGAGCTCGCGTTTGACCGGATCTTAAAGGCTGCGTCCGGCACGCTTTCGGCGCAGTATACCGCGGGCGCCGGGGGCGAAGCGCTGGCGGGCGCAGGTCTCACGGTCGTCAGCGACGGCTACTGCAGCAAAGCCGGCGTTATGCTGACGATCGACAGAGAGATCCAGCTTCTGACCGAACGGGCGCTGGCCGACGGCGGGATCGAACAGGGCGCCGCCGTCGTGATGGACGCTGAAACCTGCGATATCCTCGCAATCGCCTCCACGCCGGTCTACGACCCCGAAAACGTCGAAAAGTCCCTGTCGGACGGGCGCCTGCCCTTCATCGACCGGGCGCTGGAGGCATACCCGGTGGGCTCGGTGATGAAGCCGCTGATCGCTGCCGCCGCCCTCGAAAACGGGGTTGAAACCGACGCGGGCTTTACCTGCACCGGCGCGGCGGACGTGGGCGAAACGCATTTTACCTGCTATCACGGCAACGCCCACGGCCGGGAGGGGCTGGACGACGCGATCGCCAATTCCTGCAACTGCTACTTTATCGACCTCGCTCAGCGTACCGGCGCCGCGGCGCTTATAAAAACCGCAAATTCGCTGGGGCTCGGCGAAAAAGCGGAACTTTGTTCGACGCTTGCCTCCGCCGCGGGCAAGCTGCCGGAATCGGAAGGGATTGCGCCGGCGGAACTTGCGAATTTCAGCTTCGGGCAGGGCAGGTTACTGGCGACGCCCCTGCAGATGGCGGCGGCGTACTCGGCGATCGCGAACGGCGGCGTCTACCGTGCGCCGCGGCTGATGAAGGCGCTTCTTGACGACGAAGCAAAAGTCTACGCCGAATACCGCAACGAGACCGAACGGCGGGTGCTGACGGAAGAGACCTGTCAAACGATCACCCGGGCGCTGCAGTACAATATGACGGACGGCACCGGCAAAAACGGCGCTTCCCCCCTGATCTCCGCGGCTGGCAAAACCGCCACCGCCCAGACCGGCCGCCCGGACAGTACCGGCGCCGAGCAGCTCTGCACCTGGTTTTGCGGCTGCTTTCCGGCGGAGGAACCGCTTTTGACAGTGGTCGTGTTCAACGAATACGGGACCACTGCAGCCAAAGACTGCGCGCCCGTGTTCCGTGCGATCGTGGAAGGGATATGCGGGTAGCCTTTTTTACGTTTGTGCCTCAGAGGAACGCATGAGGACGGAAAGTGGAAAGTGAAAAGTTATAAAAGTGAAAAAAAGGAACACGCGTTGGCGCGTTGATCAAAGACCAATCGACGCCCCCGCCGCAAAATCACGCAAGTAGGAAATCAAAGCAAAAATAAAAGGAACCGTCAGGCAATAGAAAAGATAACAGGGACCGTCAGACCGATAAACACCCCCGGCTGCGGCTGAAAGATCCGCGCGGGCAAAGGGGACAATCAGCGGGACGGTTATCCCGATTTACGTCAGTCAATCGGGGAACTGTCACGTCTGATTTTCCCCGGACGGCGGAGACCGTGCTGCTAAAAATAAGGGCTTGTATATCAGGTTGAGGTATGATATGATGAGAAAGTAATCATTTGTTTTATCAGGGAGGTATACCGGGATGATAAAAACGACAAACAGATTGCTTTCTCTGCTGCTGACGGCCCTGCTTTT
>JAFRNP010000051.1 GCA_017430145.1 Clostridia bacterium | reverse complement strand
GCGGATTGCGCAGTAGATTTTTTCGTCAGATTGTACAGATTTGACGCCGTCAACCTGGCGGTTGGCAAGGAAAATCTGTGCAGGATGACGGAATAAAGATCAAGCAAGGCGTGCGCCGCGAATTGTGCGGTGTTGCCTTAGATTTACGTATCATTATGGCGTTCTTTTTGCGCCTTTTTAGCGTTTTTTCGGTTTTTCAAGCATTTTGGGCTTCAAAACGGGCTTCAGAGCAACATCGCCGCTGTTCCGAAGCCCGTTTTTTATGCTTTTAGGCCAAAAATGCTGTTGTACTTTTTGCGTTTCTCAGCTCTGCAAAGAAACGAAAAAGTGTTGAGGCGTGGGGATTCGAACCTTCACTATCTGTTTCTCAGAACGGCTTCTCTTGCTGCGCTGAAAACGGCGCCGTATTTCTTTTTTTCCGAATTCAGGCAGGCAATGTAATAGGTGGTTTTCGCATCCTCGTCCTCGATCGGGATCGTGACGCGGTCGGAATTGGAGCCTGTGCGCTCCAGGATGCGGTCGGAAGTGAAGTGCGGCAGCGACGACGCCTCGATCAGGTCATACAGCGCCTCCATGCTGTTCTGAATCAGCAGATCTTCGGTATTCAGCCGGCGGCGGCAGATGTCCATCCAGAAGCCGATCGCCGCGCCGAGCAAGACCTTGTTTCCGCGCAGATCGTCGAAGGTGACACTTTTTCCGTCAGACAGCGGATGATCTTTCGGAAGAACGATAAAGAGCTTCTCTTCAAGATAATGCTGGCAGAAAAGATCTTTATCCCTCGGCTTTTCGTGCAGGATCGTAAGCTGATAGACGCGGTTGCGCAGTCCGGAGAGCAGTCTTTCGTCATCGGCAAGCTCGGTCGTTACCGCCATTTGAATATAGCGCTCCTGTATGACCGGCGTCAGTTCTCCCAGCGGGAATGGCGCGCAGGCGCCGACCGAAACGGTTCGCTGACGGCGGTCAAAATCGGCAACGCCTTCGCACATTTCCCGGTCGAGTTCAAGGATACGTTTCGCGTATTCCACCGCGTGAAGGCCGGTCTTGTTCAGCGCGATCCTGCTGTTATCCCGGTCGAACAGTGAAACGCCGAGCTTCGTCTCCAGCTTTTTCATCGAACGGCTGAGTGCGGGTTGTGATAGATAAAGCGCCTGAGCCGCTTTTAAGAGCGTGCCGTGCTCCGCCACGGCGGCGAGCTGCTCAAGCAGGTATATTTCAATCATAACGTCCTCCTAAGTATAACTGCGAGTAATACCATTATAACACACCGGCAGTGGACAGTCAAGCGTTCCTGTGATATGATTAAGACACAAGGGCGGGGAAACATATAACCGCCGCGAAATCAAATGATAAGGAGCACGCCAATGAAAAAACCGCTTGTGTTATACTTTTCGGTCTACGGGACCGCAAAATCCACCGCAGAGGAAATCGCACGGCTCACCGGCGCGGATCTCGCAGAGATCGAGCCCGCCGTTACCTACGACGGCGACCGCAACCGCTATAACGCCCTTGCGCGTCTTGCAAAGCGGGAGCAAGATGAGGATCGGCGTCCGGCGATCAAAAACAAGCTTCCGATCGCGGACTACGACACGGTCTTTATCGGATACCCGATGTGGTGGTACACCTTCCCGATGATCATTTACACCCTGTTTGAATCCTATGACTTCGCCGGAAAAACGGTTATCCCCTTCAACACGCACATGGGCTCCGGCGACGGCGGCACCTATGAGACAGTCAAACAGCTTTGCCCGAAAGCAAAAGTTCTGCCAGGACTTCCGGTCGAAATGTCCGACGCCGAACGCGGCGTACCCGAAAAGATCAGCCGATGGCTTGAAAAAATCTATTATTGAAATTTCGGAGGAAGCACAAATGAAAAAGACAATTTCCCTTATTCTTGCAGCCTTATTTCTGTTCTCCCTCGCCGCCTGTGGTACGGTCAGAAACGAAGAACAAAGCACAAGCACAACCCCCATACCGGAAAACACCGAAGCGCCCGCGAGTGACGCCGTGTCGAATGCGGTTCCGGATGAAACCGAACAGGAACCGACGGCAGCGACCGCCGGAAAAATCCTCGTCGTCTACTTCTCCTGGTCCGGCAACCTCGACAGAATGGCGCATTGGGTCGCCGATGAGACCGGCGGAGATCTGATCCGCGTTACGGCGAAAGAAGCCTACCCTGATAACTACAACGACACCGCCGACCGCGCCAAGAACGAAGTCGACAAAGGCATCCGTCCCGAGATCAACGTCGATCTTACACCCGAGCAGATGGCGCAGTACGAAACGGTCTTCTTCGGTTTCCCGGTCTGGTGGTACGATCTGCCGATGTCCATGTGGACCTTCCTGGAAAGCTATGATTGGGGCGGCAAAACGATCATCCCCTTCTTCTCTCACGAGGGCAGCTCCAACGGCGCGGGTGCGCTTCCCACGGTAGAAAAGCTCGCGGTAGGCGCGACGGTCCGATCGGGCGACGCGCTTTCCATCAGAGGCGGCAGCGTCGCGTCGTCGGAAGACGCCGTCAGAGACTGGGTCAAAGGTTTAGGCTATTAAAATTATAAATACTTTACGGAGGTAGAAACAATGAAATACGCAACACTGAACACAGGAGCAAACATGCCGCTGGAGGGCTTTGGCGTTTTCCGGATCCCGGACGCCGCTGAATGCGAAAGAGTCGTTTACGACGCGATCAGAACGGGCTACCGGCTGCTGGATACCGCAGCCGCCTATATGAACGAGGAAGCGCTCGGAAAAGCGGTAAAGCGCGCGATCAGGGACGGACTTGTGACCCGTGAGGAGTTGTTTATCACCACAAAAGTCTGGGTGCAGGATCAGAAAAACGAAGAGACCGCCTATCAGGCGGTAAAAACCTCGCTCGCCAAACTCGACTTGGAATACGTTGATCTCGTGCTTCTTCACCAGGCGCTCGGCGATTATTTCGCCGCATACAGAGGCATAACCAGAGCGTACCGGGAAGGGCTTACAAAAGCCGTCGGCGTATCGAACTTCTATCCGTTCGTCCTCGCCAACTTCTGCGAAAACGTGGATGTGATTCCGGCGGTCAACCAGATCGAGCTGCATCCTTTCTTTTCACAGGAAGACGCGCTGGCGCTGATGAAGGAATATGGGATCCAGCCGCAGGCATGGGGACCGCTCGCGGAAGGAAAGCACGGGATCTTTACCGACCCGCTGCTTGTCGGGATCGGCCGGAAGTACGGCAAAAGCGCGGCGCAGGTCGTCCTGCGCTGGAACACACAGCGCGGCGTTTCGATCCTGCCGAAATCCACGCATGTGGAACGGATGGAACAGAACATGGATATCTGGGATTTTGAACTGACAGAAGACGAGATGAGGCAGATCGGCGAAAAGGATCTCGGTCACAGCGAGATCATCAACCACTTCGACCCGGGCCTTGTCAGGGCTTTGAACGGCATGAAAATCCACGAATAAGCATTCCTATGATACGTGAAATTTGACAAAAAAATAATCTCCCAGTTATGATGTAAGTTAAAGAAAAGAAAAACATCAAAAACGAAGGAGATTATTCACAATGAAAAGAGAAAGCCGGATCGACAAGAACCTGAAAGCGATCACGCCGCAGACGGTTATCATGGGCGTGGACATAGCAAAAACAGAGCAGTGG
>JAFRNP010000050.1 GCA_017430145.1 Clostridia bacterium | reverse complement strand
GATTGCGCAGTAGATTTTTTCGTCAGATTGTACAGATTTGACGCCGTCAACCTGGCGGTTGGCAAGGAAAATCTGTGCAGGATGACGGAATAAAGATCAAGCAAGGCGTGCGCCGCGAATTGTGCGGTGTTGCCTTTATTCCGCCGCAGACAGGCGCCGGATATAGCGCTTGAAAAACGCGACGCCTGCCTCCATGGCTGCAACGGGGATGCGCTCGTTGGTACCGTGGGTAGTCAGCAGCAGCGACGTACCAACGCGAAACGGCGAATACCTGTAGATGTTTTCACAGATCGGCTGATAGTGGCAGGCGTCCGTACCGCCCATCACGAGATAGGGCGCAACGACCGTCTCCGGGTTCATGCTTTTGCAGATCCGCTCGATCTCCTTAAAAGCGCGGGAGTCCGTGGGCGAGATCGCGGATGGGTTCTTCCAGCCCGGCAGTACGTTGACCTCGATCTTTTTATTGCGCACGACCTTGCGGATATGTGCGAGAACGTCCTCCAAGGTCTGCCCCGGGTAGATACGGAAATTGACCGTCGCGGTGGCTTTTTGGGGCAAGACGTTCGGCGCCGGGGAGCCGCTGGCCATGGTCACGCCCGTGGTGGTGCGCATCATGCTTGCCGCCTGCGGGACGTACCCCAGAACGGCTTCCAGCGCCGGTTTGAGCAGCCGGTAGTTGCAGGTGACGAGCCGCGCCGGATAGGTCGCGCTTTTCGCAACTTTGCCGAACAGCTCCATCATCATCGGGGAAAGCTTCGTCTTGAACTGATGGCCCTCGATATCCCTGATCACTTCCGCAAGCTTGCCCAGCGCCGTATGGTTGGGCGCCTGCGAGGAGTGCCCACCCTTTGCAAAAACGGAGATCTCGATATCCGCATATCCTTTTTCCGCAACGCCGATACCTGCAAGGTCCTTATGGATCACGCCTTTGATCTCTATGGGCAGGATCGCGCCGCCTTCGTCAATGACGCAGTCCAGATGCACGCCCTTTTCCTTCAGGTAATTGCACATGGCAATGGCGCCGCTGTTTTCATCCGCACACATGACCTCCTCATTGTGTCCGAGGCAGAGATAGACGTCGCGCTCCGGCTGAAAGCCCTCTTTAAGCAGCGTCTCCACGCTCTCCATCACGCCGATCAGGTGGTCCTTCATGTCGAGCGCCCCGCGCCCCCAGATAAACTCGCCGTCGTCCACACCGTCAAAGGGCGGGTGCGTCCAATCGTCCCAGGTCCCCTCCGAGATC
Organism: Clostridia bacterium; assembly: GCA_017430145.1. Taxonomy (GTDB): domain Bacteria; phylum Bacillota; class Clostridia; order Oscillospirales; family Acutalibacteraceae; genus RUG806. Next base: position 6,899 of record JAFRNP010000050.1, on the reverse strand, counting down.
GGCACCACGTCCTGGTGGGAAAGCAATGCAATAGGGTCCAGGTCGGGACGGGTCCCCTGCCAGCGGAAAAGCAGGCTGCCCCGGTTGATCACGGTCAGCTCCAGCTTTTCATGCACAAGCGGATACCGTTCTCTGAGAAAGGCATGGAACTCCTCAAACACGGCCCAGTTCATTTTTTCGGGATTTTTGTCCGCTACGGTCCGGATACGGATCGCCGCAGACAGATTCTCACGGAACCGCGCAAGATCCACGTTTTCCGGCGGCAGCGGTTCGGTCTCCTGTTTTTTTTCACGGAACAGCGCCGCCCGTACCGGCAGGCTGACGGCAGCAGCCGCAGCGGCCGCCGCGATCGGGTATTTGATGCGTTTATCCATTTTCTCTTCTCCTTTTCCGGCGTAACGCCGTCATATACTTATTCCGTTTCTCCGGCTTCCTCCGGCGCATCCTGCGCCGGATCCGGCTTGGCCGTTTCTTTTTCGGCGTCCGGTTTTTCAGATCCGCCGGAAATCTTTTCTTCGTCGGTCTCCGGTTTTTCAGATCCATCGGAGAGCTTTTCTTCGTCAAAGAAAAATCCTTCGGATGCCGGCGCCTGCGGCTCGGTTTTCTGCTGTTCGGGGAGTGCTTCTTCGCCCTCCGGCTCTGCGTTGCCGGCTTCGGGCTTTACAGCGCGTTTTTTACGTTTTTCCGTGCGCTTTGCGCTGCGTTTTTCTGCAGGAGGATCTTCGTCTTTTCCGTCTTTACCGGCATCCCCGTCCCTGTCTGGTTTCTCTTTCTTATCGGCCTTCCTGTCTTTCTTGTCCTTCTGTTTTGGGGTCTCCTTCTTTTCTTCACCGGCAGCCGCTTTCCTGCGTTTTTCGCCGCGCCGGTCGGCCTTTGCTTCCTTTTCTGCAGACGGCGTTTGTCCGGGATCCTCGTTCACGTCCGCCGCATCCTTCGCAGGTTCCCCGTTTTTGCGGTCTTTATCCGGCTTCTTCTCCTTTTGTTTCTTCGCTTTGCGCACGGGACGGTCGCCCAGCTCCTCGGGAGCGTCGACCGGCTCGCCTTTTTGCCGCATCAGCTCCTTGACGTCGACCATTTTGACCGCGCTGCGCCGACGGCGCTTTCTTGCGCCGGGGAACACGACGAACAGCAGGATAAACAGCGGCGTCAATATACAGAGCACGACCAGCAGGAACAACTGTACGACGGGGTCTTTGACAAACCTGACCGCCACGAACCCGACGTACCGGAACCAGCTGCGCTCAACGTCCTCCATAACGACGATGGGCACTTCGGCGATCGGTTCCCCTGCATAGAGGATCGACGCCGTACCGATCACGTCGCCCTTATGCAGAGGCGCCATCACGGTGTCGGGCGTATCGGGCCCGGGTTCGATCAGGACGCTTTGTGCGTTCACGCCCGCAGGTACCAGCGCGCTGACGCTCTCACCGGGGCCGAAAAGGACCGAATCCACCCGCCGCCCGAGCTCCACCGGGATCTTACCGACGGCAATATTCGGGTCGGCGACCTGCCTGAGACGCAGATTATCAAATGCCCACTTATACAGCCGCTTGGTCTCGATATACGCCATATTCTCGTCTACGCCGTCGTCATCGTAATCCTTCATTTCGCCGCCGAGGATCACGCAAAGGTAATTATACCCGTCGTAGGAGGCGGTGGAAATGAGGCAGCGGCCTGCGGCGTCGGTGGTGCCGGTTTTGCCGGTGCGCGCATATTCAAAATAGTAATCGGGGATCCCCTCGTTAAACAGGCTGTTGGTGTTGCGCAGCTCCCTTGCCTCGTCGTTCTTATTGTCGGCAGGCAGCTCATAGACCTTCGTTCCGACGATATCTGCAAACAGGCTGTTGCGCAGGCAATAGGCATAGATCGTATACAGGTCCCTTGCCGTCGTATAGTGACCCTCCGCATCCAGGCCGCTGGGATTTACGAAATGCGTATCCTGGCAGCCGAGGGCCGTGACAAAAGCGTTCATGCCTGCAACAAACGTTTTGACGTCGCCGCTCATCTCCATGGCAAGGATGTTGGCGGCGTCGTTGGCGGAATACGTCAGCAGACAGTATAAAAGCTGACGGACCGTCAGTTCTTCGCCGACGCGCAGGCCAGCGGTGGAACTGTTGGTCCCTTCCAACAGCCGCAGCGCCTCCTCCTGCACCGTCACGACCTTTTCAAGATCGTCGCAGTTTTCGATCACGACGATCGCCGTAACGATCTTCGTGATCGAAGCCGGCGCCATATGGAGATCCACGTTCTTTTCCGTCACGACCGCGCCGTTGTCCAGATTGACGAGCAGCGCCGCCTTCGCGTCGATGGAATCCGGCGTATAGATCACACAGAATGCGGGGATCGCCGACGAGAACAGGAAAATAAGTGAAAAAATAAAGCAAATAATCAATTTTTTCATAGACAAGCACCGTTCATTTGTTGTATTATAATAATGAAATCTGTTTCGGTTCCATTGATTTTATGAAAGGATAGCTGCAGGCAAGCCTGCGGCGCAGAGAAATGATCTATTTTACCGGAGACATGCACGGAGACAAAGAGCGGATCAAGGATCCGGTGCTCAGACGCCTGACTGCCCAGGACACGCTGATCGTCTGCGGCGATTTCGGCTTTGTATGGGACGCCTCCCGCAAAGAGGAAAAGTTTTTGCATAAGCTGGAGAAGAAGCCGTTTACGATCTGCTTTGTGGACGGGACCCATGAAAACTTTTCGCTTCTCAACGACAGCCCCGTTGTGGATTTCCACGGCGGGCGGGCGCATAAGATCGCCGACAATATCTACCATCTGATGCGCGGGGAGATCTTTGAGATCGAAGGCAAACGGATCTTCGCGCTCGGCGGCGGCGAAACGCCGGAGCTTCGTTTTCAGGAGGACGACGAGCTCGACGAGCTGGACCGTCCCGAGATCCCCACAAAAGAAGAGATGCTGATGGGCGTCGGCAATATGGAGCGCGTCCATTACCAGGTGGATTATATCGTCACCCACGAGCCGCCGGCAAGCATCCGCGATTTCATGCTGCTTTCGCAGAACACGTCCTCCCGCTCCGCGCTCGGCGCGTATCTCGACGAGCTGGCGGCACAGGCGGAATTTGACCGCTGGTACTTCGGAAGCTTACATATGGATAAGTTTATCTCCCATTCCTTCGTGTGCGTGTTCCAGAAGATCATTAAAGGATAAAGCGTTACCCTGAAACGTTTTCCAGCGCCTGCCGCGCTTCCTCCGGCGTTAAGCCGCCCGGGGAACGGGTAAAGTTGGCGACGCCCTTCTGCCAGCGGGCAACGGCGTCGGCGATCGCGTCGCCGCCCAGCGGCAAAGACGGCGGCAGCGCCGGACGGATCGCAGCAAGCACCGTTTCCATGGGTACGCCGAGCGCGTCTTCAACAAAGGCGAGCGCGTCGGGGCAGAATCGCCTCGCGCGGCCGATCAGGGCCGGCATAAAAACGACGCACGCAAGCCCGTGCGGGACGCCCAGCTGCTCCGTCAGCACATAGCCGAGGGTATGCGGAAAACAGGTGCCCGTCAGATCGATCGCAGCGCCTGCGTAAACGGACGCCTCGTACAGCGCCTGCCGCATCCGGGCGTCCGGTACGGGAAACGGCGGGTCCGAAAGGATATAGGGGGCGAGGAGCCCCAAAGCCTGCGCGGAAAACGCGCGGCTTTTTTCGATTGCACGGTTCGAAAGCGCGCTTTCCACCGCGTGCGCCAAAGCGTCAAGGGCAGTGGACACCGTCGTCGCCTGCGGCAGAGCAGCGGTATACGAATAATCGCAGAAGGCAGCTTCGGCGTAACAGTCTGCGCCGGAGATACTTTTTTTGGCCCCGGTATCGCTGTGGGTGAGCACACTGACGCCGGTCACCTCGCTGCCGGTCCCGGCTGTGGTCCCAATCAGGATCACCGGCAGCTTTTGCGCAGGGATCTGACGGGTATAAACGCCGTCATGGGCAAACGAGGGATTTTTTGCATAGATCGCCACCGCCTTTGCGGCGTCCATGGGAGAACCGCCGCCGATACCGACGATAAACTCCGCGCCGAAATCCCGCGCCGCCGCGCCTGCGGCATGGCAGGTCGCCGTTTTCGGATTGGGTTCGATCCGGTCGAACACCTCATAAGCAATATGCGCACACTTAAGCGCCGTTATACAGTCGTCAAGCGCGCCGCACTTTTTTGCGGAGCCGCTGCCCGTAACGATCAGGCAGCGCCGTCCGTATCCGGCAAATACCTCCGGGTGCGCCTGTACGGCGCCCGGCCCCTGAAAAATGCGGACCCTGTGTTCCAGTTTTAGCATTTTTTTGATCCTTTCGTCATTATGCGGAAAAGTGATACGATTTATTATACTATTTTTTTCTTATTATGTAAATTACTTTTTTATTAATTTTCTTGACATTGCGAAAATGTTAGTTTAGAATAGTAAAAAAGGCGGCGGCCCACCGGGGATCCCTGCCGAAATAAAGAAAGGCGGTTTGCTGCAGAATGTTAAAGTACATTTTATCACTTGACCAGGGAACCACAAGTTCGAGAACCATCGTTTTTAACAAGCAGGGCGAGATCGTCTCCAAGGCACAGTTCGAATATGAGCAGATATATCCGAAGGCAGGCTGGGTGGAGCACAATCCCGACGCCATCATCAAAAGCCAGCTCCGTTCGCTTGCCGAGGCGCTGATCGACGGCGGCATCGAAGCAAAGGAGATCGCCGCGATCGGTATCACTAACCAGCGCGAGACCACCGTGCTTTGGGATAAAAGAACCGGCAAACCGGTTTATAACGCGATCGTGTGGCAGTGCCGCCGGACCGCCGAAATGTGCGAGCAGCTCAAGGAAGAGGGCCTCGGCGACTACATCACCGAGCACACCGGCCTTCTGATCGACGCATACTTTTCCGCCACCAAGATCAAGTGGATCCTTGATAACGTAGAGGGCGCGCGGCAGCTCGCCGAAGAAGGCAACCTCCTGTTCGGCACCATCGACACGTGGCTCATCTGGAACCTGACCGCCGGCCGCGTGCATGTGACGGACTACACCAACGCTTCCCGTACCATGCTGTTCGACGTGGATAAGCTGTGCTGGGATCCGTACCTCTGTGAAAAGCTCGATATCCCCATGTCCATCCTCCCCCGCGTCGCCCCCTCAAGCGAGGTCTACGGCGCAGTGGCGCAGGGCATTCCCGGGATCGAAGCGCTGGCAGGCATTCCGATCTGCTCCGCCATCGGCGACCAGCAGGCGGCGCTGTTCGGGCAGGCGTGTTTCAAACCGGGCCAGGCAAAGAACACCTACGGCACCGGCTGCTTCCTGCTGATGAACACCGGCAAAAAGCGCGTGCACTCCCATAACCGTCTGACCACCGGCATCGCCTGGGGGCTCGGCGGCGAGGTCGAGTACTGCATCGAGGGCTCCGCCTTCAACGCCGGCGCCATTATCCAGTGGCTGCGCGACGAGCTGAATATCATTGAAAACGCGCCCCAGTGCGACAGATTTGCCGAAGCCGTTCCGGATTCCAACGGCATTTATCTGGTGCCCGCCTTTACCGGCCTCGGCGCCCCCTACTGGGATATGTACGCCCGCGCCTGCATCGTGGGCATGACCCGCGGCACCAACAAAAAACACATCTGCCGCGCGGTGCTGGAAAGCATCACCTTCCAGATGACGGACCTGCTGGAAGCCATGCGCGCCGACTCCGGGATCGACATCTCCGAGCTTCGCGTAGACGGCGGCGCCAGCATCTCGAACATCATGATGCAGATCCAGGCGAACATGATCCATACCGCGGTCAACCGTCCGAAATGCGTCGAAACGACGGCGCTGGGCGCCGCTTACCTGGCGGGCCTTGCCGTCGGCTTCTGGTCCGGCAAGGACGAGATCGAGCAGATCCGCGAGGTCTCCCGCGTGTTTGAACCCGAAATGAGCAAAGAAGAGCGCGACACGCTCTACTACGGATGGAAGCGCGCCGTTGAACGCGCAAAGGGCTGGATCGAGCACTGATAGCATCCGGTCAGCGCCGCGCGGCAGGCGGGGCCCCGGTACAGACGATACGTTTTCGTCTGTACCGCCCGCCGCCGCAGGCGGCCAGCCATCGGATAAAAGCGGAGGGGTTCTTCTGTTTTTGCCCGATGCATGCAACTTCATTTTTTTTCATTCCATTTGTTAATTTTTTATCAATATAAAAAAGGAGAAACACACCATGTCAAGAGTTTACAACTTTTCGGCAGGGCCCTCCATGCTTCCGCTGGAGGTGCTCGAAAAAGCGCAGGCACAGATGCTCGACTACGAAGGCAGCGGGCAGTCGGTAACGGAGATGAGCCACCGTTCCAAAGTGTTTGACAAGATCATCAAGGACGCCGAAGCACTGTTCCGTGAGATCATGAATATCCCCGACAATTACAGGGTCCTCTTTTTGCAGGGCGGCGCATCGACGCAGTTCGCTGCCATCCCGCTCAACTTTATGAACGGCTCCGGCAAGGCGGACTATATCCTGACCGGCGTCTGGGCAAAAAAAGCGTATAAAGAAGCGCAGAAATACGGCAAAGCCCGCGCCGTTGCCTCCTCTGAGGACAAGACCTTCACCTATATCCCGAAGCTGAAAAGAGAAGATTTCGACCCGGAAGCAGACTACGTTTACTATTGCATGAATAACACGATCTACGGGACAAAGTATCCCTATATCCCGGATACCGGCGATATCCCGCTGATCGCGGACGTATCCTCCTGCTTTTTGAGCGAACCGCTGGACGTGACAAAATTCGCCATGGTCTACGGCGGCGCACAGAAGAACATCGCCCCCGCAGGCCTCGTGGTCGCGATCATCCGTGACGATATGCTGGGCCACGCCCGCGATATCACGCCGACGATGCTGGACTACAAGATCCAGGCAGATGCGGATTCCCTGTACAACACCCCGCCCTGCT
>JAFRNP010000049.1 GCA_017430145.1 Clostridia bacterium | reverse complement strand
GGTTGGCGTTATTTGCTGCAATTAGCCTGAAAATAGGAAGCAGCGCTCAGGTAACCGCCCCTTGATTGACGCACAGGCACAGGGGGACAATCAGGGGGACGGTTATCCCGATTTACGTCAGTCAATCGGGGAACTGTCACCGCTGATTTTCCCCCGGCCCATGCAGAAGCGGCGAGAAAATCCATTGCAAATTAATCCGTCAGTAAAAAGAGATATCAATCATGGAACCGTCCCCTGATTGAGGGATTTTGTGCTTCGCACTGCTCCGCAGGCGATGGGCTCTGCCCCCTCGACCCCCGCCGCCTTTGAAAAGGCGGGCGAAACTTTTTATGAGGAGTTTATGGGTATTCTGCGGATGGGGAACAGGCGGGTTTTGAAGGTTTTCGGGGAATGGGCGGAAAAGGTTTCTGCCGGTTGGCGGCAGATACGCGCCCTTCCTTTATTCGCCGGTCTGCGCTGTGGTTTCCGGGGCTGTGGTTCCCGGGGTTGTGGTTTCCGGCGTGTACGCGCCGCCGCCGGAGGGCTGCGTTAGCGTGATCCGGTTCCCCGCCGTGTCAATATCGTACGCCAGCAGGACCTCCGGGTCCCCGTACCGCGTTTTTTTCATATGCACCGTGCCGGTCGCCTCGTCAAAGTCGGTGGTATACACGTACCGCTCGCCGTCGATCAGGTATTCAGCGTTGCCGACCCAGTCCGGGAAGGCGTAGAGCTCCGGATCGTTCTTCCGGTTTTCCTCGATGACGTCCATCGCGTCGGTATCCAGTATCTTCCACAGATACCGGCGGGAGGTATACGTATCTTCCGTGATCTCCAGCGTTCTGCCGAGGGATGCGGCATACGCCTTTGCGGCGCGTTCGCACTGCGCGCGCAGGTTCTCCGTGTCCGCCGTCCGTTCCGAAAGCGCGCGGCTGCGCAGGTTCGCCGGGAACAGCTCCCGGATGGAGTCCGCGTTGCGCTCCCCGTCCTCCGGCCAGTCGATCTTTTCAACGGTATACCCCCCGGTTCCATCCGGCGCCAGCGTGAACCGCGCCGGGATAAAGCCGTGCCCGCTCACGTCGTTAAGCTCGTTGTCCTGGATCGCGTAGTTGAGCGCCATGGTCAGCGCGTAGACGTAATACCGGTCCGGCTGTTTGTCCGCCGCCGTTATCCCCAGCAAAATATGCCCCTCGGTCATACATTCGCCCGAAAAATACCCGCCGTTTTTAACGTCCTCCAGCAGCGCCGCCGCGATCGCCTGTTCCGCCTGCTCTTCTCCGGGCAGGCCGTCGCTTTCCCTTAGCTGAAACAGATACTGCGCCTCTCTGCCTGTCGGCGGAGTAACCACGTCCATCAGCAACAGCGTCCCGTTTTTCAGCTCCAGCAGCCATACGTCCGACGCGTTTCCTGCCGTCCAGGCGCGGCTGATCTTATTTGCCGTCTGCTGCGGGTCGTAGCCGTCGCGCAGCAGCGGGTCCGACGGAAACAGCGCGCAGTAATCTTCTTCCGAAAGCGCCGCCTCCCGCAAAACGCCCAGCGCCTTCCATTCGCCGTCGCCGTAGGGATCCTTCCGGCTGAGCGTCCCGTCTGCCGCGATAAAAAACCGCGGCGCGTCCGGCGGGGTATACAGCACGTCGTTATACATTACTGAATACAAAACCTCTTTTGTTTCAAACGCGCCTGCCTGCGGGAATTCCCCGGCTCCCGCGCCGCCGGTCTTCGGCGACGTCAGCAGCAGCGCGCAGATAACGGCGCCGGTCACGCCCGCCGCGATCAGGATCCAGAGCGTCGGCTTTTTGTAGCTGAGTACGTTTTTGATGCGCCCCGAAACCTTCCCCTCGCCGAACGCCAGCGGGCACGCCGACAGGCGGCGGTGCGGCTCGCTGAGGGAAAGCAGCGCGTTTGCGTACGCCTTTTTGTTTTCGTTCCCCACTTCCCGCAGTACGCGCTCGTCGCACAAAAGCTCAATGTCGCGGCACAGCAGAATATAACCGGCCCATAAGGCGGGGTTGAACCAGTAAACGCTCAGCAGCAGAAACGCAAAGGGCTTTATCCAGTGGTCCCGGCGACTGATGTGCGCCTGTTCGTGCGCCAGCACCAGACGCTCGGTCGTTTCGTCCAGCCCGAAGGGAAGGTAGATCCGCGGGCGGAATACGCCCAGTATAAACGGGCTGCCCACCCGCTCACATTTCATCACGCGCCCGTTCTCTTTGACCGCCTGCCGCATTTTCAGCCGCAGACGCAGGACGCTTACCAGCGCCCAGAACAGCATAACGCCGATCCCCGCAAGCCAGACCATGCCCGCAATAAACGACAGCGGCAGCGCGGGGTTCACGCTCGCCTCGGCAAACGCGTCCGCGTAGATCCGCTCTGCGATCGGCGTCAGCGCCTGTTCGGCGGCGGGATAGCTTTGGGCAAATTCCGACGCGGTCAGGGACGTTACATCGGCAGGCACCGTTCGTACCGGCTGCAGGCTGAACGCGCTTTCCAGCGAAAACGGCAAAAGCAGGCGCAGCGCCGCAGCGCCCCAAAAGATAAACCGCAGGATCTTCGGCGCTTTTTTGAAGATCAGCCGGAACAGCACCGCCGCCAGCACCAATACGGACGCCTGCAGGCTGCGGTTCAAAAAGCCCAAAAAACACGGCCCCAGCGCTTCATAAACGGATAAGACGACGGCATAGGCCGCTTCAAAAATCCCGTTCATTTTCCTTCCTCCTCAAAGCTGTCGATCAGCGCGCGCAGCTCGGAAACCTCGGCTTTATTCAGGCGGCGGTGTTTGCCGAACGCCGCTAAAAACGCCGGCAGCGAGCCCTCAAAGGTCTTGTCCACCAGTTCGTCCACCTGCGCCGCCTGCACCTCGTCTTTTGAAACCAGCGAGGTGACCACCGCGTTTTCGTTTTTCAGTACCCCGCGCTCTGAAAGCCGCTTGATGACCGTGTAGGTCGTCGCCTTGCTCCACCCGAGCTGTTCTTTGCAAAGCTTTACCAGCGCCGTGCTGCCGATGGGTTCCTGCGCCCACAGGATCAGGCAGAACCGGTATTCGCTTTCAAATATTTTCGGTACATCCATATGGCCCTCCCTTGTGTGTACGTTCAAATAAGGTCGAACATATTAAACCTGTTCTGTAACAAGTCTAACACGTTCGACCTGTTTTGTCAAGAGGGAAAAAGAGCCTTTTCGTCGATTACCGTATGCGCATCATGGGAACGCTTGATGATCGAAAAGTTATAAAAGTAAAAAAGTTACAAAGTTACAAATGAGGAGGCGCTTCGCGCTTGATTATAGATGCGGCCTTTAGGGCACCCCCGGAGGGCAATGTCAACAGCTTAAGGCATAAAAGCAAAAACAAACCGGTTTTCTTCCCTTGGTGCTGCAATCGCGCCGTAGGGGCGGGCACCGACCGCCCGCCGCCTCACGGTCAGATGCCGGGGTTTTTGTTTATGTTTTTCTTTTTTTAACAGACGTTGACCGTTCTTTTTCCGCTTTTACGTATATTTTACGTTTCGCGGGCGGTCATGCCCGCCCCTACGGTTGCCGGCGCCTGTTTTTTAAGGAAGCATTTTCTCCTTTAACGTTTTATTATCTTGTTGTTTTTAAAGCCCAACTTGTTGACATTGTCCCCCGGATAAGGCTTTGTCCGTCATTTGATTTCCGGTTGTATTCTCTTTTTTCTTATGGTATAATGAGAAAAAAACGGGAGAGTGGCAAAAGTGAGATCATTTGATATCCGTTCCCGGCTGCCGAAGGGCAGGGGCGCAGTGCCCGGCTGGTGTGTGCTGGGCGTTTCGTGCGTATCTTTTTTATGGTTCTTTCACGTCATCTTCGGGGGGATCTTCAATATCGGGAATATCGCCGGGATGGCGCTGAGCCTTTTGCCGGGCGCGGCGGTGCTGTTCCGGCAGCCGATCGGGCGGCTGTGGAAAAAGACGGGCGGAAAGATCCTTCTGACCGCCGTATTGCTGGCGGCTCTGGCAGGCGTCGGGGTGGCGGCCGCGGCAGGGGCGCAGATCATAAGCGCCGCCCGTAACGCGCCGCCTGCGGGCGCCGATGGGGATATGGTCGTACTGGGCGCGCTGGTGCGCCCGGGGCCGGTACCGAGCAAGACGCTGCGTTCACGGATCGACGCGGCGGAAAAATATCTGAACGAAAACCCGGACTGCCTGTGCGTCCTTTCGGGCGGGCAGGGGCCGGACGAGGAGATCAGCGAGGCGGAATGCATGTACCGGGAGCTGACTGCCCGCGGCGTTTCGCCGGACCGGCTGCTGATCGAGGACCGCTCCACCTCCACCGAGGAGAACCTGGCGTTTTCCGCAAAGCTGCTGCGCGAACGCGGCAGGGGAAAAACGGTGTTCATCGTCACCAGCGAATACCACCAGTACCGCGCAAAGCTCCTTGCCCGGAAAGAGGGGCTTACTGCCTGCGCCGTCAGCGCCCGCACGTCGCTCAATATTCTGCCCACGTACGTACTCAGGGAGATATTGGGGATCGTTTATACGAAGGTAAAGGGATAAGATCCCTTCTGTGTTTTTTATCTTTCATCTTTTATCTTTCATCTTTTTATAGACACGGGGCTTGCAATCTGTTCTTTTTTTTGTTATAGTATATTTATAAAGAAAGTGGAGGCGGGATTCAGACATGTCAAAACTAACAGATTTTAAAGAAAAAGTCTTTGTCTCAAATTCCAGCTACACCATGAAGGAGCAGCTCGGCTACTGCGGCGGCATTTTCGGCAACTGCATGGGGCAGGACTGCATCGGCACCTTCGCGGATAAGTTCTTCCGCCAGTTCATGTATATCGAAGCGGGCCAGATGACGCTGTACGGCAATATCGCTCTGGCGTTGGGCTTCATCGTCGCGGCGATCTCGGGCTATATCCTCGACACGCCCTCCAAAGCGGGAAGGATGCCCGCGGCGAGGCGCATCACAGGCCTTATGCCGCTCCCCTTTGCGGTATCCTCGATGCTGCTGTTCGTGGTGCCGTCCTCCATCCCGTTTTTCTCTTCCCTGCTCGGGCATTTCGTGCCGGCCTCCGTTGCGCCCGCAGCCGTACCGGCGTTCAAAAACTTTATCTGGATGACGGTGTTCCATCTGATCTTCAACACCGCCGACCAGTTCTACGACGCCTCCCTGAACACGGTCTCGCTGCGCATCACGACCAACACGAAGGACCGCAAAAACTTTTACACCGTCGGCACCCTGGCCTCAGCCCTCGGCTCCATGCTGCCGGGCTGGCTGATCCCGATGTTCGTGGGCAGCACCAAGGAAGCGAAAAAGCAGAAGGCGTACTATTTCAATATCGCCCTCGTCTTCTGCGTCATGGGCGTGAGCCTGATGCTGGCCCCCTTCTTTACGCTGAACGACGAAAAGCTGCGCGTCAAAGAGCGCCCCGAAAAGACGAAGCTGAGCTGGGACAGGGAGACCCTCCTTTCGATCCTGCACAATAAGCCCTTCATCATCACGGAGGTCGCGACCTTCTTCGAGCAGATCCGGCAGATCTCCTATACGCTGTTCCCGTACGTCTACGAGGACGTGCTGCAGGACCTGCGGCTGAAGACCTTTATGGATATCGTCAGCGGCGCGCTGTCCTACGTGGGACTGCTGCTGGTGCCGTTTTTGGGCTCGCATTTCGCGCCGCGCACCATCCTTTCGGGCGGGTTTGCCTATACGGGGCTGTTCTACGGCGCCATGGGGCTGCCGGCCATCCGGTTCTCCTCCGCAAAAATGAACAAAATGCGTATTCTGATCGGCATTCTGATCGGCTTTGCGGGCATGCCCAACAACGCCATCAGCGCCTCCAAGAAGATGATGGTGGGCGACTCCACGGACTATATGGAATGGTACGCCGAAAAGCGCTTCGGCAGGCCCATCCACGCAGAGGGCTTCATCACCGCCACCCAGAGTTTACTCGGCAACGTCTTCAACGTGATCCGCACGAACCTTTACAACATCGTATTCGGAAAGCTGGGCTACCTGCCGAATTACATCGACGAGACCACCGGCGAAGAGGTCAAGGCCGTCCAGAGCGAAAAGACGCTCAAGGGCATCTATCTGATGTTCATTCTCTGCGGCGTGCTGGGCAACCTCTTTGCATCCGTCTCCTACCTGTTTGACAACTACACCGGCAAACGGAAAGAAGATATCAACGCCGAGCTGCAGGCCATGCGCGAAAAACGGCAGGAGACAGCAGCTGCCGCCGCGGAAGCAGCACAATGATCTTTTGAAAAAAGTAACGAAGCAACAAATATGGTTTTTTGATTTTATGATCAAAAGGAGGATCATTTGTATGTCCAACAAGTACACAGGCACCAAAACCGAACAGAACCTGCTTGCGGCGTTTGCCGGTGAAAGCCAGGCGCGCAACAAGTATACCTATTTTGCCTCCAAGGCAAAAAAAGAGGGCTTTGAGCAGATCGCGTCGATCTTTTTAAAGACCGCGGACAACGAGAAGGAACACGCGAAGATCTGGTTCAAGGAGCTTCAGGGCATCGGCGATACCGCCGAAAATCTGTCCGCCGCCGCGGACGGCGAAAATTATGAATGGACCGATATGTACGAGGGCTTCGCCGTGACCGCCGAGGAAGAGGGCTTCCCGGAGCTGGCGAAAAAGTTCCGCATGGTCGCCGCCATCGAAAAAGCGCATGAGGAGCGCTACCGCGCGCTTCTCAAAAACGTGGAGACCGCCGCCGTATTCGCAAAAAGCGAAGTAAAGGTCTGGGAATGCCGCAACTGCGGGCACATTATCGTGGGCGAAAAGGCGCCGGAGATCTGCCCGGTGTGCGACCACCCGCAGGCGTATTTCGAAGTGCGGGAAGAAAACTACTGATCGAAAATACGTGCTTCCGGAGCGCCTCCCGTACTTTTCCGGTCCGGGCGGCGCTTCGGTACACAGCCGACGATCCGGGAAGGCAAAGGTATGAAAGAAGACAACGGCAGTTTTTTCGACACTCTGAAAGGCGTCCTGTTCATCATCGGACTGTTCCTGGCGCTCCCCGCGAGCGTGTTTATGATCGTTTTCGGCAGCGTGAAATCTGCAGAATTCAGAAATACGGAAAAGGTGACCGTGACCTTCACCGAACCCGCCGCCTCCGTTACGCTGAAATCCGAGTACAGGAAAACCGGCGGTTCCGACAGAAACGGCGAGCAGAAAGAAGAACGCGTGTATTACTATGAGATCAAGGTACCGTATACATACGCCGGCAAACAGTATGAATACCGCGTCAAAAAAGACCGGAGCGCCGATGACGCGCCAAAGGTCGGCGACCTTTACACGTTTACCCAGACCTTTACGCCGGAGGGAGAACTGATCTGGGATTACGGGTCGCTGCTGTTCATGATCGGCGTCATTCTGGCATTTCTTTCCACCCCAGTGGTTTTCTTTTTGGTGCGCGAGCGGCAGAAAGAACGGAAAGAAAACAAAGGCAAGGACGGCGGCAAAAAAGAACGAAAACGCCACCCGGTCATCAGATAGCCCAAAAAAACAGGATCGAAGGGATCTCGCGGATATGGATAAGAAACAGGACCGCAAAGCAACGGCAGAATACATTTTTGTATGGGGGTTTATGTACCTGCTTTTGGCCGCCGGCGTCGTTTCCCTCCTGTACGGCGTCGTTAAAACCGTCGGATACAAGCGGGCGGAAAAGATCCGTGTGACCTTCACCGAGCCGATCGTTTCCATAGAACCCGGATCAAGAACGGACTCGAACGATTATACGAAATACTTCAACAAGATCGGGGTCGCCTATGTTTACAATGGCGAACAGCGGATCTATACCTTTGAAGAGGAGGGAAAAACCACATCCTATCGGGTGGGCGATCCCGTGACCTTCACACTGACCTTTTCAGCGAACGGTAAAGTCCTTACCGACAACGGACCGACGTTCCTCATCGTTGCCGCAGCCATATTACCTTTGCCTTTGATCTTTATCCTCATTATGGCAATGCCCAACAAAAAAGGAAGGAGACAGGAAGAGAATGAAAAAAAACAATAACGCCGACTTCCCGATCAAGATCGTTTTTGCCGTGCCGGTCCTGTTTTTCATCGTCGGCGTCGTTTTTATCCCGCTCGGGATCGTTAAATCCGCCGAATTCAAAAAAGCGGAAAAGATCTACGTGAGCTTTACGGAGCCCGTCTCCTCCGTCACGGAGAAAACCGAAACGAACGCGGACGACGAGACCGAACACTTTTACGTGATCCGCGTCCCGTACGAATACAACGGGCAGAAGTACGTCCATGAGTTCCGGCAGGAAAAGTCCGTTTTCGGCAAAACCTATAAAATCGGCGACCTTGTCACTTTCACAAAAACGTTTTCACCGAACGGGCAGCAGATCTCCAACGGGGGGACCTTCTTTCTCATTTTCGGCGGCGTCAGCATAGCGGTCAGTTTGCCGTGGCTCATTTTATACGTCGCCATGCGCCCGAAAAAGGGCAAAGCAGAGGAGGCGCAGACGCCATGCTGAAAAGCGGCCTTGTCTCCGTCAGCTTCCGTGCGCTGGAACCGGAAGAGATCATCCGCATCACCGCCGAAGCGGGGCTTGCGGGTATTGAATGGGGCGGCGACGTGCACGTCCCGCCCGGCGATCCGGAAAACGCCCGCAGGATCGGCGCATTGACGCGCGCCGCGGGGCTGGAGGTCAGCGGCTACGGGACCTATTACCGGCTCGGGCGGCACGTCGGCGATCTCACAGAGGAATTTGCGGCGCTGCTGGAGACGGCAAAGGCGCTTTGCGCGCCGGTGATGCGCATCTGGGCGGGGACGAAAGCGAGCGCCGACGTGTCTGAAGACGAACGCGCGGCTTTGGTCGCCGAAGCGAAGACGGTCGCCCGGATGGCGGAAAACGCGGGCGTGCCCGCCGCCTTTGAGTGCCACCGCAACACGCTGACCGACGATTACCGCAGCGCCGTCAGGCTCATGTCCGAGATCGGGAGCCCCTTTTTGCGCATGTACTGGCAGCCGAACGAAAGCCGCTCCCCCGCCTATGACCGGGAGGCGCTTGCAGCCCTGCTGCCGTATATAGAAAACGTCCACGTGTTCAACTGGCCGGACACCGAAACACGGCGCCCGCTTGAAGAGGCGGGGACGCTTTGGCAGGGCCATTTTTCGGCGCTTGCCGCGGACGGTAAAGACCGCTGGTGCCTGCTGGAATTTATGCCGGACGACGACCCGGCGTCCCTGAAGCGGGAGGCGGCGGCGCTTACAGCGTTCATGAAGCAGGCGTAAGCCGCAAAAAATGCCGAAAAAAGTTAAAAAACGCCGCAGATCAGCGTTACCGGCGCCGGTTCCCGGCCCAACGTAAAACAGCCCCGAAGCTTTTCCGGCTTCGGGGCTGCGTTTTTTTGTCTGTATTCAGGACAGCAGCGCGCGGTCGTTGGCAAACTCGTTGCCGCTGGCCTTTGTGAACATATCCAGCAGATGCTCAATGGTAAGGCTTTTTTTCTCCTCCCCTTTCACGTCCACGATGATGCGTCCCTCGTGCATCATCACGAGCCGGTTGCCGTGCTCGATGGCGTCGCGCATGTTGTGCGTGACCATGAGCGTGGTCAGATGGTTTTCCGACACGATGCGGTCCGTGATCTGAAGCACCTTCGCCGCGGTTTTCGGGTCCAGCGCCGCCGTATGCTCGTCAAGAAGCAGCAGTTTCGGGCTCTGCAGGGCAGCCATCAGAAGTGTCAGCGCCTGCCGCTGGCCGCCGGAGAGCAGCCCCACCTTTTCGGAGAGGCGGTCTTCCAGCCCCAGCCCCAGCTCGCTGAGCAGCTCTTTATACTGGCCGCGCTCGGCAGAATTGATGCCGGGCTTCAGCGTCCTGCGTTTGCCTCGCCGGTTGGCGAGCGCCAGGTTCTCTTCGATCTGCATATCCGCAGCGGTGCCCTTGAGCGGGTCCTGAAAGACCCTGCCGAGGTATTTTGCGCGCTTGTGTTCCGGCACGTTCGTCACGTCGATACCGTCGATCAGGATACTGCCGGCGTCCACCTTCCACACGCCCGCGACGGCGTTGAGCATGGTACTTTTTCCGGCGCCGTTGCCGCCGATCACCGTCACAAAATCGCCGTTTTCCAGCTTCAGATCCAGCCCGTTCAAAGCGACCTTTTCATTGATGGTGCCGGGGCTGAAAACCTTGGTCACATTGATGATCTCAAGCATTCTTGTTCACTCCGATCTTTGCTTTGGTGAAATGCTGCTTTTTCAGATACGGCACGCCCAGGAAGACCGCCACCACGAAGGCGGACATCATCTTGAGCAGGTCGGTATCCGCGCCGATGAAGATCACGATCTGCAGTACCATGTAATAGATGATCGCGCCCACAAAGACACTCAGCAGCTTCAGGGCGAAATTCCGGCTGAATTTCCGGAAGATCGCTTCGCCGATGATGACCGAAGCAAGCCCGATCACGATGGCGCCGCGCCCCATGTTGATATCGGCGGATCCCTGGTACTGCGCCAGCATCGCGCCGGACAGCGCCACGAAGGCGTTGGAAAGCGCGAAGCCCAAAAGCTTCGTAATGTTCGTATTGATGCTCTGCGCGCGGCTCATTTCGGGGTTGGAACCGGTGGCGCGGATCGCCGAGCCCAGCTCCGTGCCGAAGAAGAAATACAGCACGGCGACGATGATCGCCATCGTAACGGCGAGCACCAGCAGCGCCTGCGGGATACGGCTGGAGGTGATGACCACCTGATAGGTCCTTGAGGAGAGCGCCAGGTTCGCGCCCGCCAGGATCTTCAGGTTCACCGAATAGAGCATCAGCTGCGTCAAAATGCCCGCGAGGATCGCGGGGATGCCGAGGGAGATATGGAAGAACCCCGTCACACAGCCTGCCGCCATACCGACCAAAAACGATATCAGGATCGCCGGCCAGATATTCATGCCGCTGCGCACCAGAATGGTACAGACCGCGGCGCCGGTACAGATCGAACCGTCAACGGTCAGATCCGCCAGATCCAGAATTCTGAACGTGATATACACGCCGATCGCCATGATCCCCCAGATCAGCCCCTGGGCGACAGCGCCCGGCAGCGTTCCGAGGAGTGACGTTAAAAATACAGCCATGCTTCGGGGGTCCTTTCGTTATAGTTTCGGCAAATTATTCCGCAGCCTCGATGGCTTCGTAATCCTCGGGGATCTCTATGCCCAGCTCGTCGGCGATCGCCTTGTTGTACTTTTTGGTCACAGGCGCGTATTCGATCGCCATCGTGGAGATGTCCGCCTCGCCCTTGAGGATCCTGGCAGCCATTTCGCCGGTCTTTACGCCCAGGTCATAGTAGCTGATGGTCAGGGTCGCAACGCCGCAGGCCTTGCAGATGCCTTCTTCACCGGCGATGACCGGGATCTTCGCCTCACGCACGATGTTGCCGATGAGCTCCGCGGAGTTGGCGGCGGTGTTGTCGGTGGGGATGTAGATCACGTCGACCTCGGTGACCGCCTTGTTGAGGACGGCGTTGATGTCGTTGGAATCGGCAAAGGAATAATCGGTGACTTCAATGCCCTTCGCTTCAAGCTGCTCGCGCACGACCTTGACCTGATAGGCGGAGTTCGGCTCGCCGGAGCAATACAGCAGACCCACCTTCTGGGCGTCCGGGAACAGGTCGACCAGCATCTGCGCCTGCTCGTCCAGCGGCGCAAGGTCGGAGGTGCCGGAGACGTTGCCGCCCACGGTGCCGTTGAAATCACTGAGCTCCAGCGCGGTACCGTACTCGGTGATGGAGGTGCCGAGCACCGGGATGGTCTCGGTGGCGTTGTACGCTGCCTGCAGGGCGGGCGTGGCGTTCGCCATGATCAGGTCCACGTTTTTGGACACAAAGGAGTTGACGATGGTCGCGCAGGTGGCGGAATCGCCGGCGGCGTTCTGCTCGTCAAAGGTGACGCTGTCGCCCAGCGCCTCGGTCAGGGCGTCCTTGAAGCCCTTCGTGGCGGCGTCAAGCGCCTCGTGCTGCACAAGCTGGCAGATACCGACCGTAAAGGTCTTGCCGTCGGTATCGGCAGGCGCGGCGGTCGCGTCGGCGGCAGTCGCGTCGGCGGCGGTCGCGTCGGGCTCGTCGGTCTTGCCGGCGCAGGCCGCGAACGCGCACAGCACCATGCAAAGCGCAAGCAGGACAGAGATGACTTTCAAATGTTTCATGTTTTTTTCCTCCTGAAAATTGTTCATAAAAAAACACCCACAGCGTTTTTTTCACGTCAAAACAGCGGTGGATGTCATTTCAGCAGATCAGAAACGCGGGTTCTGAGGTGTGGGACAACGATCCATCGCGCACGTAAAGATAAAATACCAACTGCACCGACGCATTCTCCCACCGCCTTTCATTTTTTTATATTAATAGTTATACACCGAAAAAAAATGATTGTCAAGACTTTGTTTATTAAAAATAGTAATAAATCGGTTTTACTGTCAGATATACATACCGCCGTTGACGCCCAGCACCTGCCCGGTGATAAAACCGGCGCCGTCGCTGACGAGGAACGCGACCGCCGCCGCGGCCTCCTCCGGGCGCCCGAGCCTGCCCAGCGGGATCTCTTCGCACAGCGCCGCGACCTCCGCCGCGGTATAGCCCTTCATCATGTCGGTATCTATGGCGCCGGGGCTCACGCAGTTGACCGTGACCCCGGAGGGCGCCGCCTCCTTCGCGAGGGCCTTCGTAAGCCCTATGACGCCTGCCTTTGCGGCGGAATACGCCGCCTCGCACGCGCCGCCGGTCTCCCCCCAGACGGAGGCGATATTCACGATCTTACCGGCGTGGGCGGGCAGCATGATCCGCAGCGCCGCCCGGCAGCAGTAAAACACGGCGTCAAGGTCCGAAACGCGCACGTTTTGCCAGTCTGCGTCCGTCATCTCCTGCAAAAGCGCCGTGTGGGCGACGCCGGCGTTGTTGACCAGCACGTCCAGACGGCCGTTCCTGTCCAGGACCGTACGACACAGCTTATCGACTGCGGCGGGGTCCGTTACGTCCGCCTGCACGCAAAACGCGTCAAAGCCCTGCGCCCGGCAGTTTTCGGCAAGAGCCTCAGCCGCCGTACCGCTGCTGCGGTAATTGACCGCCACGCTGTACCCGGCTTTGCATAATGATTTGACAACGGCGGCGCCGATGCCTTTGGCGCCGCCGGTAACGATCGCGGTTCTCATTCGGTGATATCCGTGAAGTAGCTCATGAATTTGAGCATATCCACCTTTTTGTAGGAAGACGGGATGTCGATCTTATCCGCCGGGATATCTTCGGTGATGTAATCCACGTAGGTCGTGGAGGTGACGGCGTAGTTGGCGTCCAGGTTGTCAAAGCCCATCAGCTTGTCGCCCTTCATATAGACGCGGGAGATCGTGTTGTCCGAGGAATTGACCACGGTATACGCGGTACAGGTCTCCCCGTTGAAGTTGACCTCCGCCACCACCGTGGCGCCGGAAAGCGGGCCCATGGTGGAAAAGCCGAACTGGTCGGGGTTGAACAGCTCCTCAATGTCTTCGCCCAGCATGCTCATCATCACGGAGCTGAGCTTCAGGTACACCGACTCCTTCGGGTAGAGCATGTAGGTTTTTTTGTCCTTCATCAGCACCGCCAGGTCCATGTCGTCCACGCAGGTGCGCATATACATGGCGCCGTCGGCCATCGCAAACTCCAGGTTGCTGGTGCCGGTATAATCGACGATGCGCATTTTCATATAGCAGTGGTCGCTGCGCAGGATGTCGTACTCATTGACGGTGACCGTCGGGATCGTCGTCCGTTCGGCGGGCGCAGTGGTCGGGACAGGCGTGGTATCGGCGGAAGTCTGGCCGGAAGACGCCGGAGAAGTCGCAGGCGCAGCGGGGGTGGCGCCGGCGGGCGCGGTGGTCGGCGTGCCGGAGGCAGCAGGGGCGGTCGTGTTCTGCGCCGCCGTCGTCGTGCCCGGTACGGGCGCGGCGGTCCCGGCGACAGCCGTGGCGGCGGCGGAAGGATCCGCGGTATCTGCCGCCGGTTCGCTTTCCGTTACGCCGATATCAGCGGGCAGGCCGGTCTCCTCCCCGGATCCCGCCGTGTCCGTCACAGTCGTGCCCGTCGCGGCGTTTTTTTCCATCTGTTTGCGCTTCAGGTGCACGGTGAGGACGCTGCCGGCGACGACCAGCACCAGAAACACGCATGCCAGAACGACCCAATGGGATTTTTTCGTCTCCCCGGCGGCTGCCGCAGCGGCGCCGGGGACTTCGCTTTCATCGGGAACAAACGGCGCACACTGCGGGCAGCGCCCCTCTGCATCCAGAGGGCTGCCGCATTTTCCACAAAAACCGTTCATTTTCTGATCCAACCTTTCCGCCGCGCCCGGATGCGCCGGGGCGGTCATCGTGTTGCGGGGACGCTTATTCCATCACGTTCCCAAGGACGCTCATGAAACGAATGATATTGACCGACGTATAGTCTGCGGGCGGCGCGCTTTTATCTGCGGGCACCGATCCGCTGACGGCGGTGAAATAGGTCGCGCTCTCTTCGGCGCCGGACGGTGAGAAATTCCGGATCCCCAGCAGCTTGTCGCCGTTGAGGTACACCACGGTGCTGCCGCCGGTATTCTGGAACTTATAGGCAAGGCAGCGGGTACCGTTCAGCTCCGTCTCCCCGAGCGCCGTGGATTCGGAGAGCGAGGGCATGCCCTTGAAGGACAGCTCGCTTGCGTCAAGATCATCCGGATCCATCCCTATGATACTGAGCACGGTGTCGCTGAGCTTGATATAGATCTTTTCGGGCGGATAGAGCAGGTAGGTGGTGCCGTTTGAGACCAGGATCGCGATCTCCACGTTGCCCATGTTGCTCAGCGCGTAGGTGGAATTGGGCGTAAACGCCAGTTCCATGGGCGTATCGCCCTCTTCGGAGGTCATGGTCCCCTTGCAGTAGGCGGTACCGGAGCGCAGGATCTCATATTCGTTGTTGGCGGTGGGCGCAGGGACGCCGGTCGAAGACGCGCTGCCCTGGGTGGTGCCGGGCGTCGCGGGCGCCTGCGTGGTATCGGGGGCCGTGCCGGGCGTGGCGCCGGAAGCCGTCGCCGGTTCCCCGTTCGGGGACGTGGCGGGCACGCCGGGATCGTTTGCGGCGGCGGAAGCCTCCGCGTTATACAGGGATTCCCGGATCGATTCCAGATCCTCCCCGGAGAACAGGGTCCCGCCTTCGCCGTAGCCGTAGAGGTCCGCGGGATAATCGTCCTGAGACAGGTCCGCCTCGTCGTCGGAGCCGTTGATGCCGGGCAGGGAGTTGCGGAAACTCAGACAGCCCGCAAATACCACCGCGATAAAAATGATCGCCAAAAGCGCAAAAATCAATGAATGCGGCATTTTCCTCATCTTCACATTCCCTTTCAATACTTCCTATCTACTATACACGAAGCAGCAACAGAAATCAAGAGCAGACCGCCAACTTTCACAAAAAAGTCACAGAATCCGCCCCGATTTCCATATTTATAGTAAATGGGATCTCTTAAAAACAACTGAATCCGGAACCGATCCGGTTATTACAAATGATTACAGTTTTTCGTTCCGTTCCGGGCGGCGCGCCCGCAGTAATCCGGTAAGCCTGCCGGTTTACCAGATGATCAGGCCCTCCACGCCCGAAAGGTCAGCGCCGGCGGCGGCAAGGTCCTCCGGCCGGTCGATACAGACGGTCACGGGGTTGCTGACGCCGCTCTCCTTCACGGCGTTTACGGCGTACCCGGCGGCGGAAAGGATAAAAATATCCGCCATGGAGCCGATATCGCGGAAGGTCTCCGTGCCGACCGTCACCTGCCGTTCCTGCCGCGACACGCGGGCGTCAAGGCAGAGGGAAGCGGCGGGGATACGCAAAAAATTGCCGTCGTAGCGCACGTTGTCCGCATCGGATTCCTCGGAAAAAGCGGCTACGTTGCCCATTAAAAGCACCTGGGCGCCGGCGCACGCCTGCACGGCGTCGCTGATAAAGGTCCTGAGGATCTGGTTGCGGGTCCCGTTGTAAAGCCCCTCCCCGGCATAAAAGGGAGAGCCGTTGCCGGCCTCGGTGGAAAAGCAGACGTTATCGAGCAATACGCTGTCAAAGCCCAGCGACGCCATTTCCGAAACCAGCGCCAGAACGTAGGCGCGGGCGTCCTCCGAAAAGGGATTGAGCCACGCGCGGGCGTCGTTGTCGAGCCAGACGATCCCGTCCGCCTCGCCGACCCGCACGCTCATATCGGGATTCGCCAGAGCGGCCTCGGTGTCGGAGAAGCAGCTGACGGCGGCGATCGTGCTCAGCCCCGCGTTTTTCAGCGCCTTTAGCTTTTCCTCCAGCGCCGGGATGTGCCGGTCCGCGTCGGTACCGGCGGTCTCGGCGCTTTCAAACATCACGTTCCCGCCCGGGTCCTTCATCTCGAGCACGGCGGCGGAGCATTTCGCGTCCCCCACCTGCGCCGCCAGCGCCTCCCCGGACAGGTCCCGCAGGTCCTCGTAGGAGATGTGCAGCGCCTTGAACGCAAGCTTCCGGGAATCGGTGACCGACGCCGCGGGCGCCGTGGTCTCGGGCGCGGACCGGGACGTATAGATACAGGTTTTGGTGACCACGAAGGCCAGACAGAACGCCAGTACCGACGCCAGCACCGTTAAACGGCGGCGGCGTCGCAGCGTTTTTTTGCCCACGGTATTTTCCCGGAAACCGGAGGGGTCCACGTTGCCGGGGTACTCCCGCGAAAAACGGTAGTAGCCCTTCGTGCGCAGGGTCTTCGGGGCGCGCTTCGCGGACGCCGTTTTGAGCTTCCGGCGGTAGACGGCGCGGCGTTCCATTTCCGCGTTCTGTTTTTGTTTGTCCTTGATCGCCTGCCGTCTGCCGAGCGCAAAATCACGGTTCCACTGCTCCGGGGAGTCGAAGAAGGTGACGGCAGTCTGCCCGTTTTTGGGCGGGGATTTTTCTTTTTTCTTTCGCATGATGGTCCTTTTGACGATCTGATTGATACCGGCCGCCGGAAATAATCCCCCGTCTTTCCTGATTTTTTGTATTGCACGGGCACGCCGGCGCGCATACAATAGAAATAACGGGTCGGGACGCCGGGAAACCGGTCCCGGCGGTCAGGCAGCGGCGGCAGGATCCTGCCGCCTGCCGGATAGGAGCGGGTCTATGCAATTTGAGGTACAAAATGAATATCGGGTCCGGGCGCTGCTCACCGACGAGGACCTGAAGGAGATGGAGGTCTCCTTTGAGTCGCTGGACTACAGGGACCCCGAAACGCGCAGGTTCTTGTGGCAGCTTCTCTACCGGATGCGGGAGGACGGGATCGGGCTGAAGCTTGACGGCAGGCTCCTGATCGAAGCGGCAAAGGCCGGAAAAGCCTGCGCGGTCTCCTTTACGGTCCTGCCGGACGGCGGCGACGGCGCGCCCCGCGTTTATACCGTCGGCGAAAGCGTCCCGGGGACCTGTGTGACGGCGGAGACCCCGGCGGACCTTGCAGCCGCCCTGCGGCAATTGCCGGAAGGCACGCCTTTTTTTCTCTTCCGCTGCCCCGGCGGCGCCGGCGCGTACGTTTCCGCGCCCGTCTCCCCGGCGCTGAGAACCCGCCTGTCGGAATACGGCCGCGTATGCACGGACAGGGAAGGGAGAGTGAGGGCGGTAATTACGGAATACCTTGCGGGAGGGAGGAGTTAGCTGTCGGCTGTCAGCTGTCAGCTGTCAGCTGTTAGCTGTTAGCAATTTATAATTTGCAGTTGGCAGTTCAGAATTCAGAATTTTATTCTTTAATTCCTTACTCCTAATTGGAATTTGCTTTTCGCAGAGCTTGCACGGCCGCCTGCATATCTTCGGCGTTAAACAGAAAGCTGCCCGCGACAAATACGTTCGCGCCCGCGGCTCTTGCAAGCGGCAGGGTCTCGGGCGTGATCCCGCCGTCCACCTGGATGTCGGTACAAAGGCCTTTGGCGTCGAACGCCGCGCGCAAAGCGCGCACCTTTTCCATCTGGTCCGCCATAAATTTCTGCCCACCGAAGCCCGGCTCCACGGTCATCACCAGCGCCATTTCGAGCGATTCCAGATACGGCAGCGCCGCCGAGGCGGGCGTTGCGGGTTTTAAAGCAAGGCCCGCTTCGCAGCCGCCTGCATGGATGCGGGCGATCACTTCGGCGGGGTCGGCGCCGCACTCATAATGGAAGGTGATGCGCTCGGCGCCTGCGGCAATAAAGTCCCCCACGTATTTCAGCGGGTCGCTGATCATCAGGTGCACGTCGAAAAACAGCGACGTGCAGGGCCGAAGCGCTTTGACAATGGGCGGGCCGAGGGTGATGTTCGGCACGAAATGCCCGTCCATCACGTCGACGTGCAGCATATCCGCGCCCGCCGCCTCGGCGCGCCGGGCCTCTTCGCCGAGCCGAGAAAAATCCGATGCGAGGATCGAGGGGGATATCTTTATGGAGGCCGTCATATGTCCGTACCCTGCGTCTACCGGCAAAAAAGCGCCGGCTGAGCGCCGTTCCTTCCTGTGCGTTGCGCCATCCCGCTTACCGGGTCCTCCGGATCCGGCAGCCGTCGGCAGACTTTTATCCAGTATACCATAAAAGTTGCCGGAATGCAATTATTTCATACGATTTTTTATTGACGAAACGCTTTTTTAATGATAGAATAATATAAATTATTATATCTTTATGCGAAAGGGGGGACCGACGTGGTCCGGGCACTCAGCGTTGCGGCCGACTTCAAAGAGGACGGCGTCATGTACGCGATCGCCGCGTTCGTGGTCTGTTTTGTTATCGCAGAGTCCCTTTTCTTTATCCGTAAAGCGTGGAAGCAGGGCAAAAAGCTCGGCATCAGCGAAGAAAAGCTGAAAAACACCGTTTTTTCCTCCGCCCTGTTCACCGTTGCGCCTGCGATCTCGATTCTGACCACCGTGATCGTGCTGGCTTCCGCTTTGGGGCTTGTGCTGCCGTGGATCCGCCTGAGCGTCATCGGCAACCTCGCCTATGAGACCGTTGCGACGGAATCCATGCTGGGCGTTTTCGGCTCGACCCTTTCCACGGAGATCACCGACCCGGCGCAGTTCGGCGCGGTGGCGTGGGTCATGACCATCGGCACCTGCTTTGCGCTGGTGCTGCTGCCGATCACCTGCAAATCGATCCAGAAAAAGATCGGCGGCGCGGTCCATAAAAGCGAAACGTCCTCCCGTTCCGCGGACGCCCTGTCCGCCGCCGCCTTCATCGGCGTGATCGCCGCCTTCGTCGCGCGGGCGGTGGGCGGACGGATCGCCGCCGACAAAATCACCGTGGGCGACGCGGGCGTGATGTCCGTATGTACGCTCGTTACGGCGATCGTCGTGAGCTTGCTGCTGGAGACGCTGTGCGTAAAACTGAATCTCAAAAAGCTGCAGCCCTTCGCAATGCCGCTGAGCATGTTTGCCGCCATGGGTATGGCGATGCTGCTGACCGCGGTGCTGCCGGACAAGGTGGCACAGCTCACGTGGTGGGGGTGAGAAGATGGAAAAAACAAAAAAAGCCCTCTCCCCTTCTGAACGCAGCTATTTTGACCGGGTCCACACCTGGGGCAGGATATGGACCGTGGGCGCGCTGCTGATGCTGCTCAGCGTCCCCACCCTCATCTGCCTGCACCTGGGCGTCTGGCCGCCCGCAAAGGACGTTTTTCAGGCGCTGAAAACCGTGATCCCGATCTACTGGGGCACCGCGGTGGTCGAGGTGCTCACCTATACGCCGATGCTGGGCGCCGGCGGCACCTACCAGAGCTTCGTCACCGGCAATATCACGAACCTGAAGCTCCCCTGCGGGCTCAACGCCATGGAAAACGCGGGCGTCAAGGCGAACACGGAGGAAGGGGAAGTGATCTCCACCATCGCCATCGGCGTCAGCGCCATCACCACGACCCTGATCATCGCCGTGGGCGTGCTGCTGTTTGCGCCGCTGCTGGGCGTGATCACCCAGCCCGGCAACGCCTTTGAACCGGCGTTTACGTACGTGCTGCCCGCGCTTTTCGGGGCGCTGGGCGCGGGGTATTTCCGCAAGCACTGGAAGATCTCCGTCTTCCCGATTCTGGTGGGCGTCGCCGTACTGCTGTTCGCCCCCACGCTGCCCGTGGGCACGCTGCTGTTCATCACGATCGTGGCGTCGCTCGGCGGCACCCTGCTGATGTTGAAATTGAAATGGATTTAATAAAGGAGAATCAAAGCATGAAGTCATTCACCAAAAAAGTACTTGCTCTGTGCCTGACCGTATGCATCGTCCTGGCGTCCGCGTCTTCGGCGCTCGCCTCCACCTGGGTCGCTGATACGGAGCTGCTCAAGGAACAGTACACCAACTACTTTACCCGTTCCGCCAACCAGCTCAAAACGGAAAAGCCGGCGCTGACCATTACAAAATCGAACGGCGTGCCCGAAGGGGGTCTCACCATCGGCAACGATCAGGAACAGGACCGGATTGCCGAAGAAGCCGAGCGCTACCTGCTCCCCTGGCTTGACAGTATCTTCAACAAGGAAACGTCTTTCTCCATCGGGCTGATCGAGGCGATCTTCGGAGAGGAAAACAAAGAGAAAAGCTATTCAAAGCAGCTCGCGAAGGGGATGGACCGCGACGATCTTCTGCCGATCTACGGCGAGGATTACGTCTGCAGCCTTGCCGCCGCCGACGATTTTGACCTGATCGTGGACAAGGACGACCAGGCGCTGACGCCCTCGCAGCTTGCGGTCATTTTCCGTGACATGCCGCTGGAGGAAGCAAAGGAATCCTCCATTGCAAAGGCCTTTTCGCTGCCCAGCGGGACGCTGAACCCCACGTTCATCACCGGCGTCGATCCCACCCAGTTCGCGCTGGAGGACGTACATTTTACCGACTTCCGGATCGAGAACGCGAAGATCGTCACAAAGTACGACGTAAACGGTCAGATAAACTCCTACGCCTCGATGCTCGACTGCAAGTTCCAGATCAACTTCCTGGACGCCATGCATATCGTGGGTGCGCTGATGGGCTTCAACGTCTATGAGGCGGTGCTTCTGGTCATGAACCTGGCGTACGCCTCTCTGGGCCAAGAGGGCGTCACGGAAGAAGAGCTTCTGCGCGACAGATACATCACCGTCACCTACCGCATGATCACCCGGATCGAAAACATCAGCTTTGCGGACCGGCAGTTCGGCGACGTGGACGGCGACGGCATCGTCACCGCTGCGGATGCGCGGATCGCCCTGCGCCACTCCGTCGATCTGGACCCGATCAAAAACGCGTTCGACCAGATCTATGCGGACGTGAATTTCGACGGCACGATCAGCGCGGACGACGCGCGCCTTATCCTGCGCATGAGCGTTGATCTGGAAGAGAAATTCACCGAGATCCCCGAAGGAAAATCAATTCTGATCGTCAATCTGGAAAACATCTGACAAATTTACTTCTGACGCAAACACAAGAAAGAAAGGACCGATCCAAATGGCAAACGAATACGCATTGACACAGGAAGTTTACGACCAATTAAAAGAAGAGCTCAAAGAACTGCTCGCCACCGGCCGCGCGGACATCGCGGAAAAGCTGAAGGAAGCGAAATCCTTCGGCGACCTGTCGGAAAACAGCGAATATGACGAGGCAAAATCCGACCAGGCGAAGATGGAGGCCCGCATCGCGGAGCTGCAGGACATCATCAACAACGCCACGATCCTGGATTCCAGCCAGCTCTCCACCGAGACCGTCCACACGGGGCTGGTCGTCAAGATCTTTGACCGCACCTACAACGACACCGCCGAATACCACATCGTCGGCGCGCCGCAGGCGGATCCCATGCAGAACATGATCTCCGACGAATCTCCCGTCGGCAAGGCGCTGCTGGGCCACAAGGTGGGCGATACCGTGCACGTGGAGATCCCGGACGGTTTTGACGAGCTGGAGATTTTGAATATTTACAGACCGTAAAAACAATTGCCGGTACTTTAAGTACCGGCTGTTGTTTTTATAAGGTTTTTGCGAACGTGAAAAGAAGTCGTCGGGACTGAAAGGTTCCTTTTGCGCATACGTCCCTTTCGCCCTGTTTGCGATCAGCAATTACACGATGCCGCCGCGGCTGCTGATGCTGATCTGCTGCATCCTGTTCTTTTCAAAGGCCCCTTCCCGAAAGCATTTTCTTCTGTGCGTTTTTTTGCTTTCGGTCACTGTTCTCACAGAACCGCCGTTTGCCGTTCTGTATATCCTCTGCTCCCTTACCGTATGGATCTATGAGATCGGACGAAAAATACGTCCGGATCTCGGGAAGGATCACAGCTTTTTATTCTGTCGCAGCGCCTGGGGTTGGATCTCGCTTCCGGTTTGTATCTGCCTCGCCGTATTTATCGTGTTTCTGCTTTGCAAAAGCGGAGCCCGCAACATCCCGGTCTCTTTGCCGGAAATATTTGCAGACTCCGAATATGATTATTCCGCGGGGGGATTTATAAGGCTTTTGTGTACCAAATTCTCGGCGGCCGCAGATCTGATCGGTTGGGGAAACGTCGTTTTGTCTCTCGGTGCGTGCATTCTGATCGCAGTATCTGAAAAACGGGGCAAAAATCAACGGCTGAAGAAGTATTGGCTATGCCTGTCTGTCTTCTGGTCTCCTGTTATGAATATAACCCCTTTATTACCGGCCATCAGGCGGTGCAGCGAACCGCGATCCTGGAATTTACCGACCTGATCTGCGAGGGGACTGTTACACAAGGGCGACAGGGCGTCATTGTCAACGTCAGCAGATGGAAAGACCTGTCCCGGCCCGAGCTGCGGGAATGGCTCGCCGCCCATAACAACGACCTGTATTGATCGGGCGGCAAACGGTTGACGAAGATCCGTAACCGTTTGCGGGCTGCCCGCCATCATTTGATCTTTTATCTTTTATCCTTTTTAAAAAGGGCGCGGAACCATCTTATAAGCGCGTCAAAAAACGCTTTCAGCCTCTCAAAAACGGTTTTCGGGTGATCTGCGGAAGGATCCGCCGTCCAGTATTCGGTATGGCAGTTCTCCGCCGTCATCGGGGAGACCGTTTTTTCTGCGTCGTTATACACGATGAACTGCGTGTACGGCAGATCGGCGGTGGTGAGCTGGCGGTCCGCGGTGGTCACGGTATACAAAATCTCATTTTCGGCCGACAGCCAGTTGCCGTGCCGCGCGCCTTTGATGAACCAGGTGGAATCCGGGTACAGGCAGGTGGACGCGTCCACCTGCCGGTCGGCCGAAATATACCGCCCCTTGCCCTCAGCCTCGCGCCCGGCGACGTAGTCTTCCGGCAAGGTATCGTAAAGGGTGGACGCCGTCGCGCCGAAGGAGGAACTGGTGACCGAGGCGTACTGGTCGGCGACCGCGTCGCCGGAGGCGCAGATGGGCACGATCTGGAAGCCGTATTTGGAGATGACGCCGGTGTTTACCCCGTTTTCGCCGAAGCCGCGCATGATGTCCGAAAGGTGCAGGCGCACGGTGTTGTGATAGGCGTCCAGCTTTTCGATCAGCCCGGCGTACTGCTGCCGTTTTTCGCTGCCCGGCGCCCCGAATACGTTCGTCTTTGCCGCCTCATACCGGTCGGCAGTCACAAAACACCAGTAGCAGGGCATGGTAAACAGTGTGGAGAGCGCCAGCGCGGAGGTCGCGCCCTGCATGATCTTTTTGTAGATCGTTTCCCGGGAGATCCCCGTGACCGCGTCCAGCGCGCCGCTTTTCGTGAGCAGATCCAGCGAAGCGAGCGCAAATTCCGATACGCTCAGCATCCCGAGGGCGTCGTAGTCGGTCAGGAATCTGCCGATGGCGTTGCCGTCAAGCTTGAAATTGCCGCTCAGCGCGTCGCTGATGAATTCGCCGCCCGCCGTGCAGGAGCCGTCCAGCCCGACGCCGTTGAGCTTGGACGTGCCGTATTTCGCAGCGTAGGAGACGGCGACGGTGGTCCCGATGCAGCGGCTCACGATGGCGACCTTTTCGGCGCCGGTCGCGGCAAGCACGCCGTCGATATAGTCGTTAAGCTGGTCCGCGATCAGCAGCGGATCCAGACGCCAGTCGTACCAGAAACAGTAGTCGTAAATATCGTAATAACCCTTGCCGGCGCTCTTGTCCGTCTGCATGTTGCGCTTCATCTCTTCATAGCGCGCGGGGGAAATGTGGCTGCCGTTGGAGGGGTTTCCGTCCGCGTCCAGCTTGATATCACCGGTCAGTTCGCCGATCTCTTTTTCAAGGTTCTTATAGTAATTGTCCCAGCGGTTAAACAGTACGCCCTCCAGCAAAAACGGCTGCAGCACGTTTGCCACCGCTTCGTACATGTCTTTTTTATCGGTCTTCTCCGTCAGCTTGCCAAGCTCCGTCAACGTAAATATGTGCTCGCCCTCGGCGTTGTACAGCGGTTCGCCGTCGCCGCCGATCATAATGACGGGGATCCGGTCATTACCAGAATATGGCAACTGGGAGGGGTCGACGGCAAGTGCCGGAAGCAGCAGCGCTGCGGTTAGCAGCAGCGCAAGGAACAGGGAAATGGCTTTTTTCATCACGGTCACCCTTTCTGGCGACGTCAACAACTTATAAAAAAGAAGCAAACGGACCGTTTCGGTCTATCAGGTGACAGTTCCCCGATTGACTGACGGCAATCGGGATAACCGTCCCCGTGATCGACCTCACTGAGCCGCCTTACGTTGTTGACATTGCCCTTTCTTGTTTTTTATCAGATTCCGGTTCCATTATAACGGTTTCCCTCCGCCGCGTCAAGCGCAAAACTGGGCGGGGGCTGTTTTTTTGAGCGGGGCGGCAAAACGCTTTTCTTATAAAGCCCGTCCGGGATCCATCCTGCATCATCTTTCGTTAAAAAACGGGCTTTGCAAACCTTTTTCCGTTTGCAAAGCCCGAATATATCAGGGTTTTCCGATTTACGGCAGTTTGCCGGATCGGCTCTTAGCGGGCACGCCGTCCGCAAAGCCCGGTTTGTATCAGGGACTCCCGGTTTACGGCTGTCTGCCGAAGTCTTCCATGGCGGGCACGTCGATCGCAAACCCGATGGGCGCGTCGTCTTTCAGCGTGTAGTCGCCGTTTTCGGGGTCGACGAACAGCTTGTTGAGCGCCGAGAGCTTAAAGCAGGCGTTGTCCTCGATCTTACTGTACTTCATCGCCTCTTCGGAGATATCGCCGATGGTCCCCGACGGGGAGACCAGAAGGTTATGCGTCACCTCGCCGTTGCCGGGGTTGATGACAAAGTTGGGGTCGTCGGGGTTGGAGAAATCGTCGCTGTAGCGCTTATACTGCGGGTATGCCGTCTGCCAGGCCTCCGTCTTCCACGGGGATTCAAACAGCAGCTTCCAGACCTCGCCGTTTTCTTTGTAGTGCTGGTAAAAGCTGTTTTCCTCGTCGCCCGAAAGCCCCGAACGCCCGCGCGCGTCAAAGCTGATGGGCGTCAGGGAATTGACCACGATGTTGTCGTGGACGATCAGGTCCTGCCCGCCGCCGAGCTGCAGCCCGAAGTTCGGGACGTTGACCATGACGTTCCCGTAAATGGTCTGCCCCGCCAGGCAGTCGTCCATATAGATCCCCTGCGGGCGGTGGCCGTCGGCGCCCAGATCGTAGATCAGATTGTAACGGATCACGGTGCCGTACCAGTCCCAGCGCCTGCCGGAGTAGATCGCGCCGCCGTCGTCGGTGAGAAGGTTCACGTTATGGATCAGGTTGTACTCGATCAGATGGTCGTTGCCCGAATAGGTGATCGCCTCGTGCGGGGAGTTGTACATCTCGTTGTGGGTGCAGATATTGCCCACGCCGTTCAAGGTGAAGGCAGGCTGGTACGTTTCGTAGATCTCGCTCCAGTCGTGGACGAGGTTGTTTTCGGCGCGGTTCTCGCCGTGCTTCAGCGTTTCGCGGTCGCCGCCGGAAAGGATCACGCCGCCTTTGCCGGTCCGGGTGATCTCGTTGCGTGCGGCAAGGTTTCCGTAACCCGCCATGATCAGGGCGTTGCCCGCCACGTTTTTGATCAGGCAATTGCGCACCGTGTTGCCGTCGCCGTTAAAGCTCACGGCGTCGCCGCGGGTGCCCTTGACGGTGATCCCGTCAAAGGTCACGTAGTCGCACTCCGCCCGGATGATATTGTCCTTTGAAAGCGAGAGCTCCACGGCGGAGGCGTCCGAGAAGCCCTCCGGCGGGTAGAAATAGAGCACGCCGTTTTCGCGGTCCAGATACCATTCGCCGGGCACGTCCAGCTCCTCAAATACGTTGAAGAAGTAGTAGGGGGCGTCCTTTATAGCGCCGTAACCGCTGGCGAACATGGGAGACAGGGTCAGGTTTTCATGGTCCACGGTGCCCACCGGCGTGGAGCCGTCCGCCCAGTCGTACCGCCAGTAACCGAACATCCACACGTCGTCCAGCGTCTTCCAGGAGGCGATGCGGTCGGACAGGGCCTTATCCATTTTGTAAATATCCGGCTTCGGATTCCGGATGGATTCATAATCGGGTTTTACCCTTGCGGAGGCGCTCTCCCTGCCTTCGCCTTCAAACACGACCTCGCCCGTATACAGGTATTCCCTGCCGTTGGGGTAACGGGCGATGGTCTGGCGCATATCGTCGATGAACAGCTCGCAGTAGATGTCGCCGACCCAGTCGCCGTCGTAGCGGGAGGCCTGGTTGTAGCCGCCGATGGCGTAGATCCTGCCGTATTCCTCTTTGGTGATGCCAAGGGCGAACAGGTCGACCGCCAGCACCTTTTCTTTTGCGTCGCCGGTCAGGCGGCTTTTCATGTCTTCATCCGCCGCTTTGAACGCGTCGTGCGGCAGCGTGACGCCGCCGTTGAAGACCACCTCGCCGTCGCCGTAGGCGCAGTAGGTGACGGGACATTCCTTCGTGCCGCTGTCCTCTTCGGTGAGCACAAAGGAGCTGACGCGGTATTCGCCCGCTTTGATCGCGACGGTGATCCCGGTTTTGCCGGTCTTATCCATTCCGCGCACCGCGTCGCGGGCTTTATCAACGGTCAGGAACGGCTTATCAAGGCTGCCGTCGTTGTCGTCGCTGCCATCCGGGGCAACGTAGAGATCTGCGTTATCAACCATGGGGGCCTCCTTTTCTTCGATCGTGCTGCCTGCCTTCGGAGCCGCCAGCTGCTTGTACGTTTGTTTGTAGATCCAGTTCATGCCGTCGCCCGGAAGCAGGGAGCAGGCAAAAAGGATGACGCCGAGCGCGAAGACGACGGCTGCAAAGACGCGCCGTTTTTTCTTCTTGCGCGAGAATACGCAATACATACAGATAAACGCCAGAAGCGTCAGTCCCGCTATGATGACGGCGGAGAGCCTGTTTTGCTGCGCTTTGAAAATGACGTTGTTGACCAGCAGGCCTGCGCCGAAAAAGCCCGCCATAAAAACGCCGCCCGTGATCAGACCGCGTCTGACCGGGTGATTATCCGCAAAATACACCGCCAGAAGCCCCGCCGCTGCGCTGAAGCAGAAAACGGTGACGACGTACATGACCGGGATCCATCTGACAAAGAAGTAATAATACATGCCGGATGCGGCCAGGGCAAACAGCGCCGCAAGGCAGGCTGAAACGTTTTTCTTCATGTGGGTGGCCTCCTGTTTATTCTTCCTTTCGTATCATAGCATACCTGGATCGAAAATGCAACAATCGAAGAAGCCTTTTTTTATGTGAAAAGGCTTCTTCAAATCGGCCGGCGGGCGCACAGTTGCTGCCGTTTGCGCAGGGTCGGAAGTTTTTCTGTATTATGACGTATTCTGCTTTATGAGATCCCGTTGTGCTGCGGCGGCAGCCGCCGCAGTTACACTTTTTTACGCCCCGGCAGTCGAAATATGCCCCCGGCATATTTCTCTGCAAAGCACGCTCTCTCTTTACGCCCGCTCAGAGAACCCCCTTACGTGGCAATGTCAACAACTTAAGGCGGCTGGGCGAGGTCAATCACGGGGACGGTTATCCCGATTTACGTAAGTCAATCGGGGAACTGTCACCTGATGGACCGAAGCGGTCCTTTTGCTTTTTTTCTTAAGG